>JAKFXM010000198.1 GCA_021731385.1 Methanobacteriota archaeon | reverse complement strand
AGACAGTTGGGAAGCAGGATCAGATGATTGGGAAGCAGGACAAGACAATAGAGATAATCGGTGGAAAGATAGATCAGGGTTTCTCAAAAATAGATCAAAACTTCACAACATTGAGGCAGGATTTCAGACACAATGATCGAGATAAACAAAAGCCTGAAGATGATTGCTGAGAATCTGGGCAAAAAAGGATAAATCAATGTCTTTGTAAAAAATTGTGAAAATGCAAAAAAAATATTTGATATTGGGTCTGTTTTTAATTTTTGCAGCGCAGGAAGTTATGGCGGGGGGAATTCTGACAAACTGCGGGAATATCTCCTCAGGAGGAACCTGGATACTTGCAAATAATGTTGCCTCCTCTGGAACATGCTTCACCATTCTGGCGGATAACATCATCCTGGACGGAGCAGGATACACAATAAACTATTCCTATTCTACAAGAGGCTATGCAGTTAACAATACAGCAGGATATGACAACATCACGATAAAGGATCTGAATATCGTACAGGGGAATTCATCTGTAATTTATGGTGATGCAATTTATGGTTCCGGAATGGTGAACAGCACGATAACAAACAACACAATCATAACATCAGGCAGTTCTGGCTATGGCATCTTTCTCTACTCATCCAGCAATTCAAACACCCTCTCAAATAACATCATCACAACATCAGGCAGTGATGGCTCTGGCATCCGTCTCGACTCATCCAGCACAAACACTCTCTCAAACAACAGCATCACGACATCAGGTGGGGCTGGCTTCGGCATCTATCTCTATGCAATCAGCAACAATACCCTCTCAAACAACACCATTACAACCTCGGGCTCATACGGATACAGCGTCGCTCTCTACTCATCCAGTACAAACACACTATCAAACAACATTATCAAAACATCCGGCAATTATGGTGTCGGCATCCGTCTCTCATCATCCAGCACAAACACACTCTCAAACAACATAATCACTACATCAGGCATTTCTGGAGAGGGCATCCTTCTCTATTTATCCAGCGATTCAAACACCATCCTAAACAACACCATCACAACATCCAGCACTGATGGCTACGGCATCTATCTCCTATCATCCAGCAATTCAAACACGCTCTTAAACAACACCATCAGAACATCAGGCGATTATAGCTACGGCATCCATATTGACTCATCCAGCAATACAAACATAACAAGAAACAAACTGAACACAACAAACGCTTATGCAATATACATAAATCCGGAAATATACATAAATCCGACAACAATCGCTTCTTACTACAACCACACCATAGACACAACAAACACAGAACAGGGAAAGCCGATTTACTACTATTTCGCAAATACTTCAATAACGATAGAGAACATGTATGATATTGGGCAGTTATATGTAACCAATTCCAGCAATATCACAATAAGAAACATAACGATAATCAACAAAGACGGGATTACTTTAGCAATGGTGAAGAACTCTTCTGTATCAGATTCAAACATCACAACATCAGGCAGTTCTGGCCATGGCATCTATCTCTCCACATCCAGCACAAACACCATCTCAAACAACGCAATCACAACATTAGGCATTTCTGGAATGGGCATCTGGCTCGATTCATCTGGCAACTCAAATATCCTCTCGAACAACATCATCACAACATCAGGTAATTATGGTGCCGGTATTGAGATCTCATCATCCAGCACAAACACCCTCTTGAACAACACCATCACAACATCAGGCAATACTGGATTTGGCATCGCTCTACTATTTGCTAGGAATAACATCATATTAGGCGGTTCAATTGACTCAACAAATTCTTATGACTATTCTATCTGGGATGCAGGCACGACAAACAATTTCACCAATACAAATTTCACTACAAGAGAAATTTATTTCTATGATAATATTTCTCAATTCAACTACAGAAATGACACAACCAATTATCCAAATCTATGGCTAAAAACGAAGGTTTCTGTTTCAACTGTTCTAAACAGGACATTAGCCAGCTGGACTAATTCAAATCTTGTCTGGAATGAAACACCGGATGGAACCGTGACTGTAAATTACCAGATTCTTGGCTTATTGGGAAACAATTACTATGATGTCTATAATACTGCTGCAGGGTTACAGTCAAAATCATTCACCACCCTTACTGACTCAAATGGGGCTCTGAATTTCTCACTTACCATTTCCGGGAATAATGAAATAAGGGTTGTGGTAGTAAACATAACTACATGCTCAGTAAAGGGGGATCAGTCACCTTGTGATGGGAAGGTTGATGATTTTGAGATTCTTGATTACATAGATCACTGGTCGATGGGTCATGTTTCAGATTTCGACTTATTAACGGCGATAGATAATTGGGCAAAACCCTAGATAGATAAAATCCTAATCAAAATGGAAAAATTGAAAAACATAGAACCCATATTAAACGACATAACAATCAAGCTAAAGAAAAAGTTTAAAGAGGATTTAATATCCATAATCTTATCTGGCAGCTATGGAAGACAAAAGGCTACAGAGGATTCGGACATAGATTTGATGGTTATAGCAAATAATCTTCCTTCAAACCCCATTAATAGAGATGATATGGTCTCGGATATAAGATTAGACACCCTGATAAGATTTCGGATAAGTGTTGACTTCCTCTTATTCACACCAAGAGATGTAGAAGATAATCTGGGTCATTATTCACCAGTATTTTCTACATTAATATTAGGCTTGGACCTAATCTATGATAAAGATGATTTTTTCAAAAAGAAGTATATTAACCTACTTAAAAAACTTGAAAAGACAAACATAAAATATGGTGAATCCGGCAGAATATGGAACATAGGACAAATAGCAAAAGATATCGTGAGTTCGCAATTGCTTTTTACAAAACAGCGAAGTATGACTTAAAACAGGCTGAAGGTGCATTAAAAGATAAAGCATATGCAGATGCCGTATTTCACTCACAACAATCGGTAGAGAAGATAGTTAAATCCCTATAGAACTCAAGGAATTTTTTGTTGGCGAACATGACCTATCAAAATATTTTCTTGATCTGGTTGTTGAAAAATCACCCAAAAAATGGAAGAATGATCTCTCGGAGGTATTAGCTATCTTAGAGTGGTTTAAAGGAAAATGGCAAAGTACAAGATATCCGAGAATAATCAGCGGAAAAGTCGTATCCCCTATGGAGATACATACCCTGGAAATAGCAGAGGAGGCATTAAATAAATCCCGCAGAGTTTTTGAGATTATTACTAAATTTATACAATGTACTTATGGGATTAATTTGGAGGATAAAAAATAAAAATGGCAGCAGAGATTATAGAAAAAAAAGAATTCATGGTAAAGCCAAATCTTGAAAATTACGAGCAGACCTACAAAAATTTCAAATGGGATGATGTCAGGGGTGAAATAGACTGGTTTGAAGGCGGGAAATTAAATGTCGCTTATAACGCTATAGACCGGCATGTAAAAAATTACGGGGATAAGATAGCATTATTCTGGATAGGTGCCGATGACAGTACAAAGCAGTATACATTCCGTGAGATTTCGCATCTCTCCAACAAATTTGCGAATGTTGTAAGAAAACTCGGCGTTAAAAAAGGCGATAGGATATTCATATTTCTGCCAAGAATTCCTGAGCTATACATCTCTTTTCTGGGAATAGTAAAGACTGGTGCGATTGCAGGCACGATGTTCTCCGCATTTGGACCCTCGGCGATAAAAGACCGGCTTCTTGACAGTGGCGCAAAGATTTTAATTACAAATTCGGAACTGAAAAAGAGGGTTTATGAGGTAAGAAACGAACTTCCTGAACTTGAAAAGATAGTGGTTGTTGATAATGCGGAGAAGGATGAAATTTCATATAATGATGAAATGGAAAGGGCATCCCCGGAATTCGATGTTGAAAGAATGAGTCCTGACGAATATGCCTTCATGCTCTACACATCCGGAACAACGGGAAAGCCAAAGGGGGTTGTTCATGCACACTCAGCAGTAATTCATGAGCACATAACCGCAAAATGGGTCCTTGACCTTCATGATGATGATATCTACTGGTGCACTGCAGATCCCGGCTGGGTTACGGGAATTTCCTATAACATCATAGGCCCATGGTCAAACAGGGTTTCTTCTGTAGTTTATGAGGGAAGATTCTCTCCGGAAAAATGGTACTCAATCCTTGAAAAATACAATGTTACTGTCTGGTATACTGCCCCTACCGCAATACGGATGCTGATGAGTGCCGGGGATGAACTTTCGAAGAAATATGATCTAAGCAGTCTGAGATACATGTGCAGCGTAGGTGAGCCCCTGAATCCGGAAGCGATTAGGTGGGGCATGAAGGTCATGGGATTGCCTTTTCATGACAACTGGTGGCAGACAGAAACCGGAGGAATTCTGATAGCAAATTATCCGACAATGCCAATAAGATTGGGTTCAATGGGTAAACCCTTTCCGGGGATAACTGCAGGAATAGTTGACGAGGATGGGAATCCTCTACCTAATGGAGAAGAGGGAAATCTTGCAATAATCCCGGGCTGGCCCTCAATGATGAAGGAGATCTGGAAAAACCCAAAGAAATATGGCGAATATTTCAAGAAGGAGTGGTACATAACCGGGGACAGGGCAAGGAGGGACAATGATGGCTATTTCTGGTTTGTCGGCAGGGCAGATGATGTTATAAAGACTGCTGGAGAGAGAGTAGGTCCCTTTGAGGTAGAATCTATATTGATAGAACATCCGGCAATTGTAGAAGCGGGTGTTATTGGAAAACCGGACCCACTACGAGGAGAAATCATAAAGGCATTTATCACGCTAAGGAAGGGCTTTACACCATCACCGGAATTAGAGGAGGATATAAAGAGTTTCGTAAAGAAGAAACTTGCAGGTCATGCATATCCGAGGGAGATTGAATTCAGAACAAATCTTCCAAAGACAAGGAGCGGGAAGATTATGAGGAGAATGCTGAAGGCTCAGGAATTGGGATTACCGATTGGGGATACTTCGACGCTGGAGGACTACTAAAATGGAGGGGTTTTTAAAACCAACTAAGATAAAGATAGTAATCCTGCTTTTGTTTGCAGTTATTCCGTTTATCTTCGAAGAAGTTTTACTTTACAACGGATGTTTATCACCTACAGGAACACCACAGTCTGAAGTGTATATTTCGCAAAAATGCCTAACTAATGGAATTCTAAAGAATATGAATAGTTATGTTTTAATTTCATGGATGTTCGGATTTCCTGCGGTTGCATTAAGTATGCCTTTCTCATATTTACCTGATAACATATTTATTCCTATATCCCTTATTATATTTTTGGTCTATTGGTATGTTTTTTCTTCAATTTTTGTCTTTGCTTACGATAAACTCAAAAAGAAATAAGAACCGCTGCTACATAAATTCGAGCAAAATTATTGCATCCCTGATTATCTTTTCGTGGTCAAATGCAAGGTCAGGCAATTCCGAGAATTTGAATTCCCTCACATCTGCCGAATCTGTGCCAGATTTTAATTTTCCTGAAACAATTCTACAGATAAAGCAGACAGATACAGTATGACCCCTTGGATCACGATCCGGCCCGGAGTAAACGCCGAGCAATTTCTCGATCCTTACATCAAGCCCTGTTTCCTCTTTTGCTTCCCTTACAACTGCATTCTCGACAGTCTCGCCGTATTCGACAAATCCCCCCGGGAGTGCCCATTTATCTTTAAAAGGATCATTTTTTCTCTTTATCAGGACAATTGAATTATCCTTTATTATTATCGCATCAACTGTTAGAATTGGTGATTTATGTTGCATGTTATATCTTTTAATTCTATAAAAATTATATCAATTAGGATTTATGGGCCCATAGTCTAGTTGGTCTATACCGAAAAACCCTTTTTCTTTTAGAAAAAGAAAAAG
>JAKFXM010000007.1 GCA_021731385.1 Methanobacteriota archaeon | reverse complement strand
CTCTTTATTATCCCCATCTCCTGGAGTTTGTTTATCCTGTTGTATATGGTTCCTTCTGCAACTCTGAGTTTTTCTGCTATGTTCCTGTGGCTTTTTCTTGCATCTTTCTTCAGCTCCTTTATTATATTAATGTCCAACTCATCAATTTTAGATTCCATAATAGTTTTTATAATTTTGGGTATAAAAATAATAACTTTTGTAGGTAATCAGACAAATTTTAGTAAATTTTCATTGGATGATGATTATTTTTAATGAATTCTCTAAGTTACATGGCCTGGCAAGGACTTTTAAGTAGATTTCTTGATGAATATTACAATTTTATTTATATTTATTATACAAATCATCAATTTTTAAGCAATAAAATTCATATATGTAACAGACATGAGGTGATTTAATTAAAATGTCTAAAACAAAAACACTGAAGGACAAGGAATATGTGCTGAAAGCAGTTGAAGAAAACGATGTGAAATTTATAAGGCTCTGGTTTACCGATATTCTCGGATTTCTGAAGAGTTTTGCAATAACAAAACCAGAATTGGAGACTGCATTAAATGAGGGAATGGGTTTTGATGGCTCATCAATTGAGGGATTCGCAAGGATATATGAAAGCGATATGATTGCCATGCCTGACCCAAGCACCTTCCAGATAATACCCTGGAGACCTAAGGAGGATGCAGTTGCAAGAATGTTTTGCGACATACTTGAACCAAATGGAAAGCCATATGATGGATGCCCAAGATGGGCCTTAACGAGGAACATAGAGAAGGCCAAGAAGAAGGGGTACACATTCTATGTAGGTCCAGAACTCGAATTCTTCTACTTTAAGAGTGCTCAGGCACCTGAGGGGCTTGACAGTGGTGGATACTTTGACCTTACACCCCTTGATGTTGCAAGTGATCTGCGCAGGGAGACTGTCCAGACGCTTGAGAAAATTGGGATACCCGTAGAATACAGTCATCATGAGGTTGCACCGTCACAACATGAGATAGACTTAAGGTATACTGATGCACTAAATATGGCAGATTCTGCGATGACCTATCGTCTGGTTGTTAAGGAGATCGCATTAAAGCACGGAATCCATGCATCATTCATACCCAAACCGATTTTCGGACAGAATGGTAGTGGGATGCATGTTCACCAGTCCTTGTTTAAGGGGGATAAAAATGCATTCTTTGACGCAAATGACAGATATTATCTATCTGATACAGCAAGATCATACATAGCAGGGCTTTTGAAACATATAGCTGAGATTACATCCGTATTAAATCAGTGGGTTAATTCCTATAAGAGGCTGGTTCCGGGCTATGAAGCCCCTTGCTATATCTCATGGGCTAAACGGAACAGGTCTGCACTTGTCAGGGTGCCTGAATATAAGCCAGGAAAAGAGAAGGCTACAAGGGCCGAGCTTAGGTCACCTGATCCTGCATGTAACCCTTATCTGGCTTTTAGTGTGATGCTTGCAGCAGGTCTTGAAGGGGTTGACAATAAGTATGAACTACCTGATCCGATAGAAGAGGATATATATGGGATGAATGATGCAGAAAGAGGCAATAGAGGTATTGCAACAGTCCCCGGAAGCCTTTCCGAGGCTATTAAAGTGACCGAAGAGAGCGACCTTGTGAGGAATGCATTAGGGGATCACATCTTCGAAAAGTTTATAGACAACAAGAGAATCGAGTGGGATAATTATAGGCTTCATGTGAGCAAATATGAGATAGACAAGTATCTATCTATATTATAAGTCCTATCTATTTTTTTCTTTTTTATTCTATTTTTTAATTTTGTTTATCTTACTTCTTTATGCTATTTTACTGTTTTCTATAACTTCCTAATCATCCCAAAACTTTTTTGCGTTATATAATTTAATTATGAAACTTTTTTTATAAATAAAGTTTTTTTATTAAACTGGTGCCTTTTAAATAAGGGATATAATAAGCTTAGATTTATCAAAAATAACTTGGTGAACAAAATGGCTGACATATACGCAAATGCAAGGTCTACTAGCGGAACTATGCTAAGGGTGAAGGATATAAATCCAATGAGCGGCATGTGCCCGATATGTATTGAAGGATGCGGAGTCTTGTGTGAAATTGGAAGGTCTGCATTCAGGGGTAGGGAGGTTCTCTATCCAGACCCGGCGGAATTCGGAAAGAGTACCGCATCGTCCAACAAGGACTACCTTCTTGACTGGTCGCACCTACAGATAATGGTTGATGTTAGAAGTGCTGCAGGTATTGAGCCAGATCCAGACAAGGCGACATTTCCAGAGGTTAATGTAGAAAGTTCAGTTGGCGGTATTCCTATTAAAGTTCCCGTAATAATAGCAGGTCTTGGTTCAACAGCAGTAGCGAAGAAAAACTGGGACGGTCTTGCAGTCGGTGCTGCAATTTCCGGAACAGTCGAGGCTATAGGGGAAAATGTCTGCGGAATGGATCCAAAGGCAAAATTTGACTCGAAGGGAAAGGTAACATACTCAGAGGATCTTAAATACAGGGTTGAAAAATACAGGGAATTTTGGGATGGCAAATACGGCGACATTGTTGTCCAAACCAATGTAGAGGATCAGAGAAGCGGTGTTGATACCTATGCAATCTCAAAACTTGAGGTAAATGTAATAGAGAGAAAATGGGGTCAGGGTGCTAAGGCAATCGGCGGTGAGGTAAGGATCAATGATTTGGACAAGGCAATAATGCTTAAAAAGAGGGGCTATATTGTCCACCCGGACCCGGAAAATCCAGCCGTTCAGGAGGCATTCAAGAACAAGGTCTTTGAATCATTTGAGAGGCACAGCAGGGTTGGTATGGTGGATAACGATGCATTTCTTGAAGACATAGATCAACTTAGGGAACAGGGTGCAAAGAAGATATTCCTAAAGACGGGGGCTTATAGGCCTGCTGTTGTAGCACTTACACTAAAACTTGCATCTGAGGCGAATATAGACCTCGTTACATTTGACGGGGCGGGTGGTGGAACTGGTATGAGTCCGGTTCCAATGATGAACGAGGCTTCAACACCCACAGTTTACCTTGAGGCACAACTTCTAAGAGCAATTGAAATTTTAAGTAAGAAAAATAAGCACATTCCAGACATTGCAATGGCGGGTGGATTTGTCAATGAAACTCAAATCTTCAAGTCTATAGCGATGAGCAATCTTGGCAATAAACCGCATGTAAAGGCAATAGCAATGGCAAGGGCCCCGCTAACTGCAGTAATGAAGTCAAAGCACTATGTGAATCTTGCAAAGGAGGATAGGCTTCCAGAAAAATTTGCAGCGATGTTTGGAAACAGACCAGAGCAGTTCTTTATCACAAGCATGGAAATAAACGATAAATTTGGAAATGACTCAAAGAAATTGCCATGGGAAGCGATAGGTCTTTATACCTACTTTGTTGACAGGCTTGGCGTTGGATTAAGGCAGCTTATGGCCGGCGTTAGGAAGTGGAATCTGGAACTCCTTGACAGGGGTGACATAGCATCGCTAACAGAAAGAGCCAGCAAGGTTACTGGAATACCACTTCTGGAGGACTTTGAGCAGAAAGAGATGGAGAACATCCTGGGGTGATAGGAATGACACTGAGATTGTAAAATCCTTTCTCCATTCCTCAATTTTTCTTTTTTATTCTATAAGTTTTAATCTTTTATATGACAAAAGCTGACGAATTAAAAGAATGGCTTCTAGATAGGGTTAAAAAGGATGATGTTAAACTTGTAAAACTTCAGTTTACCGATATGCTAGGTTCTGTCAAGAGCGTTACTATTCCTGTTGAGCAGCTTGAGGAATCACTTGAAAGAGGTACATGGTTTGACGGTTCCTCTATAGAAGGATTTGTGAGGATATGTGAGAGTGACATGTATCTGAAGCCGGATCCGTCTACATATGCAGTTCTTCCATGGAGACCTATGGAGAGGGCAGAAGCCAGAATTATTGCTGATGTCTACAAGCCTAACGGGAAGCCTTTTGAGGGTGACCCAAGGTACATATTAAAGCGGGCTGTTGAGGAAGCAAAAAAGGAGGGATTCATTTACAATACAGGACCGGAATTGGAATTCTTTTTATTCAACAAGATTAACAATGGGCCAAGAATTTCACCAGTGCCACATGATGTCGCAGGATATTTCGATTTTTCGCCAAGGGATTTAGCCTCTGATGTAAGGAGGGATATAGTCTTTGCACTTGAGAGAATTGGAATGACGGTGGAGATGGGCCATCATGAAGTCGCTCCCGGACAACACGAAATTGATTTCAGATATGATGAAGCCCTGAAAACCGCTGACAATGCAGTAACATTCAAATATACTGTGAAGGCAATCGCAAATACACACGACTTATATGCCACATTTATGCCAAAGCCGATATTCGGAGTTAATGGTACGGGGATGCATGTGCATCAGAGTTTATTTGACATAAAAACCAGAAGAAACGCATTCTATAATCCAGGGGATAAATACAAACTTTCGGATATCGCATATTCTTTCATTGCAGGTCAATTGGAACATGTGAGGGCTATGTCAGCAGTCCTCTCACCGATAGTGAATTCATACAAAAGGCTTGTTCCGGGCTATGAAGCCCCAGTGTATATATGTTGGGGTCAGACAAACAGATCTGCATTGATCAGGGTTCCTATGTATTCCGTAGGGCGGGAGCAGTCGACAAGGGCTGAATTGAGGTGTCCAGATCCAAGTTGCAATCCATATCTTGCATTTGCAGTAATGCTTATATCGGGATTAGATGGAATTAAGAAAAAAATTAAAGCCCCGAAACCCGTTGAAGAGGATGTATATGGTTTTGACGATAGAAAATTATCCGATTTGAATATCAAGAAACTGCCTGCTTCGCTTTATGAAGCAATTGAGGAATTCCAGAAGGACAGAATAATGCTGGAAACATTGGGCAAACACACATATGAACGATACCTAGATGCAAAAAAAGCAGAGTGGGAAGAATACATAATCCAGGTGACAAATTGGGAGATTGACAAGTATTTTGAAATTCTCTAATGCATAAAATGGATAAAGACAAAGATAATGATGAAATTCATAAGATAAGGAAGAAATACAACCATTTTATGATATTTACGGGTTTTCTGTGGTTTTTAATCCTTATTCTGCATACTTACAAAGTTGTTGACAAGATTTTTTTCAGAGATAGCAGTGTGATTGCAATCATGATAATTACTGCCCTGATATCAATCGAGGTAATACAGATGCACATCCGGGCAAAAAAATTAACCAAGATTGGAAAATAATTTGAATGTGTATCTATATCAATGGAAGAATATACGAGAAATTTGAATGAACTTCTTTTAAAGGCCATGGAGAAGGCGTGTAATATAGATAGAATTGGCGTCATATTCTCTGCAGGAATCGATTCAACAATTATTGCAGTTCTTGCGAGCAGATTTTCAGTTGTTAATGCATATTCTGTAGGGATTAAAGGCTCTGTGGATCTGGACTATGTAAAAAAATTTCAGGATTATTCCCATTCAAAAAATCTTAATGTAGGGGTTATTGAAATTACAGAAAAAGATATTGAGAATTCCCTATCCAAAGTAATCTCTGCGTTAGGCACTACAAATCCCGTAAAAGTCGGCGTTGGGATTCCATTTTACATTGCCTCAAAAAATGCCAGTAATGATGGCTTGAAGGTAATGCTCTGCGGGCAGGGCGGGGATGAGTTATTTGGCGGTTATAACAGATATGTTGAAGGTCTTGCAGATGGCGGTTATAGTAAGCTTACTGATATGATTAGGGATGATGTGGAAAATATCTACAAAGAGCAGTTGGATGGGGATATGGCAATCTGTAGTTTGAATAAAATTGAATTAAGATTTCCGTATATGGATGGGGAGTTTAGGAATTATGCTATGGCCATTCCGATTGAACTGAAGATTAAGGAAATTT
>JAKFXM010000223.1 GCA_021731385.1 Methanobacteriota archaeon | reverse complement strand
CCAAACAGCATTCCTGCAAAATTCAGTGCGGGGAGCCAATCGTCCCCTCGCTGCATTTATTTGTTTATTCTTTTCAAATTGATTATAATAAAAAAAGAGCTGTTTTGCAATTCTTTTCATTAATTCTGCAATCTCCCTCATCTCAGATTCCTTCATGCCAATTCTTGTCATTTCCGGTGTCCCTAATCTTATTCCTGACGGATTTCCTGTCTTTTCAAGCCCGTCCCACGGAAGGAGATTCTTGTTTGAAATTATGTTTGCCTCCTCAAAATCCTCTGCGATTCTCTTCCCGCCGCCTATCTTTGATACATCCATAACAACCTGATGAGACTCTGTAAAGCCCTTATGCTCGCATAAAACATTAAAACCCAATTCATAGAGTGATTCTGCAAGTGCCTTTGAATTCCTTATTATCTGCCCGGCATATTCTTTGCCAAATTTCTCCATCTCTGCAAGTGCTATTGCAAATCCTGCTACATGATGGAGGTGATGATTGCTCATCAAACCGGGAAAGGCGGCATTGTCAATCTTCTCCTCGTATTCATTCCTACAGAGGACAAAACCACCCTGTGGCCCGGGAAAAGATTTATGCGTTGAAGATGTCATTATATCAGCACCCTCATTGAACGGCTTCTGGAATTTTCCCCCCGCAATAAGTCCGCAGACATGCGCAGCATCATACATAACTACAGCACCTACTTCATTAGCAACATCCCTCATCTCCCTTAAAGGATGCGGGAACAGAAACAGGCTGGCGCCGAATATCATAATCCTCGGCCTTTCCTTTATAATCAATTTCTTAGCCCTCTCAACATCTATGTTCATCTCTTTGCTGTCAAAGGGATAGGGTATATCCTTCAGGCCAAGAACACCGGCAGAACTTACATGCGTATGTGAAATGTGCCCGCCATCTGAAATGCTTAATCCTGTTACTTTATCTCCGTATTTTGCAAGTGCCCTATAAGCAGTCAGATTAGCAACAGCACCGGAAATCGGGACAAGATTTGCATGTTCCGCATTAAAAATTTTTTCTGCAAGATGCATTGCAATTGCTTCAATTTTGTCGAAGAATTTTGTTCCCTGATAGAAGCGGTTGAATAATTGAATTCCACCATCACCCTTTCCTCCAAGAAGCCCCTCCGCATATCTGTGTCCAAAGTCTGAAGAAACCGCCATTTGCACAGCCTTTGATGTTATATTCTCGGAAGCAATCATGTTTATGCATTCACTTCTCCATTTCTCCTGCTGTTCGATTAATCCAAGAATTCTTCTATAATGTTCCATCATTGTGGGTAGATTTTAAGAATTAGAATTTAAATCAGATATACCCTTACAAAAATTAATACATTTAAATATTTGTAGGGGTAATAAAATATTATGGTATATCTAAAGAAAAAAAAGGTTGGTGAAAGAGACTACTACTACCTGACAAAATCCATAAGATTACCTGATGGAAGGGTTAAAACACTGCAGAAACTTGTGCCCAAGACTGCAGATACAAAAGAGTTTGATTCGACAACGAAGTTGTCGAAGCTTCGAGAGCAAAGCTCTCGAATTGAGGATTTTTTCAATCAAAAGGAAAAAGAAGCCCATACCGAATTTGCCTTGCATAACTATAAGACAAATAGCATATTCACAGAGGATAAATTCAGGAAGATTGAAGGCATAAGGGCAGATTACAGAAATTTACTGAAGAAATTAAGTAAGAGCCAGATAAAAGATATATTCGACAGGTTTACTGCAAATTTCACCTATGAATCAAATGCTATAGAAGGCAATTCTCTTACATTAAAGGATGTTTCTATTGTTATTTTTGAAAACATTATCCCTTCTGGCAAAGAGTTAAGGGAAATTTATGAAACAAGGAACTCAAGGGGGGTAGTCGAACTTATAATTAAAAAAAGATTCAGAATTAATCACAGGGATATACTTAGAATGCATAAACTGTTAATGAGAGACATTCCGACAGCACTTGGCTATAAGAAACTTCCGAATTATATTATTGGAAAAACGGTTGAAACCACACCCCCTGAGAGGGTTAAGGATGAGATGTATTCTTTAATTAAATGGGTTAATGAAAATCCAGAAAAACAGCACCCCCTTCAATTATCTGCTGATTTTCATGGAAAATTTGAAAAGATTCATCCCTTTGAGGATGGAAATGGTAGGGTCGGTAGATTTCTTTCGAGTGTAATACTCATAAATAAAGGATATCCCCCACTGATAATAAGAAAGTCTCAAAGGCTTTCTTATCTAAAAGCACTTGATGATTTTGACAGAAACTACAAAGCAAATCTTGAGAGATTTTTCCTGGAGAAATTTGAAGACACCTACAAGAAATTCTTTGAAGTTTATGTCAGATACACTAAGTGAAATAAATCTACATAGCCTTCAGAACCCGAATCCTGTCATCAATCGGCGGATGCGTACTGAAAAGATTCACAAACCTGTTCTCTAAAGGATTTGCAAAGAATAACGGGGAAACTGCCTCATTGATCTTTGTGGATTTCCCTGCAGAATACGCTCCCTTTATTTTATCAAGTGCAGAAATCAAACCACCAGGGTATCTTGTTAATTCCACAGAACCCGCATCTGCCATGAATTCCCTTCTCCTTGAGATTGCAAATTGAACCAGTTTAACAGCAATAGGTGCAAGTATTGCTAAAATTATCCCAAACAGCAGGATTAACCCACCACCTTTATCCCTTCTACCACCTCCTGAATACCACATACTTCTCAGGAATAATTGACTTACTATTGAAATAATCCCAACCATTACGGTAACAAGTGTTATAAATCTAATGTCGTAATTCCTGATATGCGTCATCTCATGGGCAAGAACCCCCTCCATCTCGGAATCATTTAATTTCTTTAATGCCCCCGTAGTTACGCCAATTACAGAATGTTCAGTATCTCTTCCTGTTGCAAATGCATTTATATCCCCCGACTCTATGACATAGACCTTTGGCATCTTTATTCCTGCTGCGAGAGATAAACCCTCAACCATGTTCCGCAGATGCCTGTATTCAGGCCCTTCAGCCAGCTTTGCATTCACAGTAGAAAGCACTATCTTGTCTGAGTAATAATATGTACCCCATGTGTAGAGTAAAGAAATTATTATTCCAAATATCATTATAATAAAAGTAGATCCTGGGTCATAAATCTGGGCAATTACCCATGAGAATACCAGAAGAACTGCAAATATAAGAAGAATTAAAAGAATGGAATTTCTCTTGTTCTTGTCTATCTGGTCATAGAAACTGATTTTTTCCATATTATAAACTTTCTTTTACAAAAAGAAATATACTGTTATCCTCACTTATACCGCCATTAGCTATTATTCATAGCCATATTTTTTTATAAACCAAGTTTTCACTACCTGAACCATGAACAGGTATGCTGCTATAATCCCTATAAGGAATAGATAATATGTTGGTGGCAGTTGTACAAATCCGAAAGGCTTGGCTAACGAAGAGAAGGGTATTGCAAGCCCGGTTATTATGATCAATATCGATGTAAGTACCAAAAATTTACTTGGCATGCTTTCTATGAAGGGTATTCTGCCTGTTCTTATTACATGTATGACAAGCGTTTGTGTGCAGAGTGATTCGATGAACCAGCCCGTCTGGAAAAGTGCAGGGTAACTGCCTGCATTGAAGATGAACCACATGACTGCAAAGGTTATGTAATCGAATATTGAACTTATGGGGCCTATTATGATCATGAATTTTTTTATGTATTCTATATCCCATGGTCTAGGTTTTATTATATATTCTTCGTCTACCCTGTCTGTTGGTATTGCTGTCTGTGACATGTCATATAGAAAGTTGTTTAGAAGTATCTGTACTGGTTGCATGGGAAGGAAGGGGAGGAATATACTTGCTCCGACCATGCTGAACATGTTTCCAAAGTTTGAGCTTGACCCCATTTTGATGTATTTGAGTATGTTTCCAAAGATTTTCCTCCCCTCAATGACTCCATCATCTAGGGTCATGAGGCTTTTTTCAAGCAGTATTATATCTGCTGATTCCTTGGCTATGTCTGTTGCGTTGTTTACTGATATCCCTACATCTGATGCTTTGAGTGCGGGTGCATCGTTTATTCCATCTCCCAGATAGCCCACGACATCCTTATTTTCGCGTAGCGCCCCGATTATCCTTTCCTTTTGTAGCGGATTTAACCTTGCGAAGATTGTTGTGGTTTTCACAAGCTCCTGAAGCGTTTTATCGTCTGCCTTCTCCACTTCATCACCTGTGACAAGGCCTTTGATGTCGAGACCGACTTCGCTGCATATCTTTTTTGTTACCAACTCATTGTCACCTGTCAATACTACGGTTTTTATATCCCGCTTCTTTAATGCCTCTATAGCTCTTCTTGCAGTAGGTTTGGGTGGGTCTAGGAATGCGACATAGCCTCTAAGTATTAATTCCTTTTCATCATCCTTTGAATATGCATCTTTTTTCTCAACATCCTTGTATGCTACAGCAAGGACCCTGAATCCTTCTCCATGTAATTTGTCGCATCTCTCTTTGAATTCATTTAGCAGATGTGGTTCAATATTTTTTATTACGCCGCCCGATTCATACCTGTTGCATCTGATAAATATATCCTCCTGTGCCCCTTTTGTGATTAGCGTGTATTTGTCTTCGTTTTCTATAACTACTGACATTATTCTTCTTGAGAAGTCAAAAGGTATTTCATCAATTTTCTTGAATTCCTTTATCAAAATCTTCTCGTGTTTCAGGATTGCTTTATCAAGAAGGTTCTTTAAGCCGGTCTGGTAGAAACTGTTGATATAAGCGTATCTCAGGACAGATTCATCTTCATTACCCATGACATCGCAGTGTTTTTCCAGGACTATCCTGTTTAATGTCAGGGTACCTGTCTTATCTGTGCACAGGACATTCATTGCCCCGAAGTTCTGTATTGAGTTAAGCCTTTTAACGATAACCTTCTTTTTAGCCATGGATATTGCGCCCTTAGAGAGGTTGACTGTAACGAGCATCGGCAGCATTTCCGGGGTTAAGCCAACTGCAACTGCAAGAGAGAAGAGTAATGCTTCCCCCGGATTTCCTTTGATTATCGCGTTTATTGCAAAGATAAGCACTACAAGAATTAGCATGAATCTTATCATGAGCCATGTGAAGTTTTTTATTCCCTTATCAAAGCTTGTTTCTACTGTTGTCCTCATGATTTTAGCCGAAAGTTGTCCGAATTGAGTATATAAACCTGTCCTTATAACCAGACCTAAGGCTCTTCCGCTTATAACGCTTGAGCCCATAAAGGCAATGTTCTTCAGATCTGCCGGTGACTTACTGTTCGTCTTTATAGTGGTTGCTATTTTTTCTACAGGGAATGATTCTCCTGTGAGGGATGACTGGTTTATGAACATGTCCTTGGAGTAGATTATTCGTACATCCGCCGGGACCATGTCGCCTGCCGAAAGTTCAATAATATCCCCTGGGACTATTTTTTTGATTTCTATTTCCCGAAGTTTTCCATTCCTGTAAACCGAGGCCTTTGTACGCACCATAGCCCGCAGCTTCTCAGCTTCTTTTCCTGCGCGGTATTCCTGTATGAATGATAAAAAGACGCTTAGAACAGCCATGAGGGATACAATGACTGCGTCAATCTCCTCACCCAGAATAAGCGAGACGCCTGCTATGATCAATAGGACTATTACCAGTGGATTTAGGAACTTTGAGATTATCTGGAGAAGTATGCCCCTCCTCCTTTTATAGGTGACTTCATTAAGGCCGTATTCTCTGAGGCGCCTCTCAGCCCTCATACTGGAAAGCCCACCCTCAGAAGTTACGAATTTAATGAAAAGGAATTCTTTTGATGACCCCACACAATCAAAGTCAATTATCTGGGGTTTATTCTTGAATTCAGATTTTGCCATATTTGGACAGTCA
>JAKFXM010000206.1 GCA_021731385.1 Methanobacteriota archaeon | reverse complement strand
ATTGGGCAGAGCCCAATTCGGGCCCATTGAGCCTAAAGGCTCAATCGGGAAGCGAAATTTGTTGGTTATTATAATCCGACACCAAAGGTGTCGGAGCTATGAATTTGCTTTGCAAATTCATATAAAGTATATCGGAGATATACTTTATAATTCGAATATGAAATTGAGATTATATTATTAATACGAATGCATTTAAAAACCTTTCCTTTCAGCCTTTTCTTTTTGTAAAAGAAAACGCTGGCGAAAAGAAAAGGAATTTGCTCGTTTCACTCGCAGCGACAGGCTTCACAACCGAGCTTTGCTCGGGTGTGTGTCTGACCAAAGGTCAGCCACATGCCTGTCGCGTCTCAACAGCCTTCGGCTGTTGATCGCAAATTCTGATTGAAGGGGATTACATGAAATTTAATGAATAAATTTGCTACACAATTTAATTTGATGCTTTTTCTCCACCGGCCCATCCGACCTTTGCCCTTGGGAGAACATTCACGCCCTTAATGGTGTATTCCAGTGTTGCAGATTCTCCATGTTTTAATCTCCCGATTTCCATGGTAAGTTTATCTCCGATGCGTTTAACATCCATTGTTCTGACATGAATTTCTGCACTCCCGGGA
This sequence comes from Methanobacteriota archaeon, assembly GCA_021731385.1. Classification (GTDB taxonomy): domain Archaea; phylum Altiarchaeota; class Altiarchaeia; order IMC4; family QMZM01; genus JAKFXM01. Next base: position 5,346 of record JAKFXM010000206.1, on the reverse strand, counting down.
ATTTTGTCTTCAATAATGCAACTACTGATTTCCTTTTTGCCCTTGTTTAAAACGGTAACCTTCACCGTATTACCCTCTATGGTCTTTTTTATCTCAACGCCGCCCATCTGTGAGTACAACAGCATTGCGAGGATCAATCCAATAAGCACTGCAAGGATTCCCAAAAAAATCAGGTTTATATCCTTTTTCTCTGAAATGCATTGCGAAGGATCTGCAGTCACTACAAGAATTTTTTCATCAATCGGTGTATCCTTGAATAATTGCGCATCAACAATAAAAGATCCGGAAAGATTTTCCGGAATTGCCCACCGAAATTTTATACTGCTAACTGAATCAGGATTTATAATCCCGGTCTCTTTCTTGTTGCTGTATATAACAAGATTCCTGCTGTCCTCAATTCTAATCCTGACCAGTCCACTATCCGGACTTTTCCCGGTATTTGCAATATCGACCCCAAATTCCGCCACTTCACCGGGACAATAAAGCCCTGTTATTTTATCAGTAACTATGTCCGCTATGCCAAAGGATATTAATGCCGGGAGTATGGGGCTTCCAATTCCATAAACTGTTGTTATTTCCATCACAGAAGTTGGGAGTAATGGCTTTTCGTCATAGTAGAGAATAACTGCGCTGTCACCGGTAATTAAAACATCAGGATTAATTTCGTAATCCCATGACGAGTGCATGCTCTTCTTCCAGTTTGCAATGATTATCTCATCAGGATATGTTCGTTTTCCATCTAAAATTCCTGTTGCAATTATTGTTGGATCGTCCTGCCTGTTGTATGCCTTCCAATACTTGAAATTCAATGAGGAACCCGAATACCCTGTTTCCATTGTTTTCAACCCGTCTCCGGGTATGTAAATCGGCGCCCCATCGTTGTCACCGAGCATTGTGTCAATATGAAACCTGACTCCAACATTAACAACACCCGGATTTTCGTTTGTTGTTTTTACATGAATCAGAACAGAATTTTCAGTAATTTCGAGGATCTGTTCCACAAGAATTTTCTCAGGCAGCATCCATTTTGTCGAAATTTTATTTCCGGATACAGACGGATATTCACTGATGTATGGATCCATCTGGATTTTTTCGTCTGGATTTAGGGAATTTGAATAGACGGTGTTATTAACCTTTACAGAGATGAATGTGCCCTGCCATGGAGAGGGATAGAAATATGTCAGTTTCTCCCATTCCCCGTTGTAGAGCCCGCCAATGGAGAATGTCCCTATGTTCCTGCAGGTTTCAACAACAATGTGCATGCCTTTACCCTCATCCTTAATGCCCAGGGTGCATGAATTATCCGACACCAAAGGTGTCGGAGCTATGAATTTGCCTTGCAAATTCATATTATCTGCGGATATAGCATTCGGAATTACAAAAACCAGGAGAATGGCAAATATTATTTTTTTTGTGGGCATCATTTTCGTATATATGTTATACTTTTATTATAATGGGCACCTGAAAATTCTTTAGGATTTAGGATATTTTATGATACAACAAGAAATTTGAATTTTCAAACTCGTTATTTTACAAATATGATTCCTTATAAATAAATCAGAGCTTATATCCTGAATCTCAATAATGCTACCCTTCAACCTTTTTCTTTAGCAAAGAAAAAGGTTGATCAAAAAGAAAAGGAATTCGCTCACTTGTTCGCAAATTCTGATTGAATTCTTAAATACGAAATCTCAATAATGCAGCCTTTCCTCCAAATGTGTTCCATAACTGGAATCCCTCTTCAAAGTCTGCTGGAACAACCTCTACACTTGCATCTGTCATTTTAGCAGCCTCGTAGAGTTTATCAACCACATCCCCGCCCAATTTCTCAGATAAAAGGAGGGTATTAACTGCACCCATGTCCAGTGCCCTTTGAACATCATCGCCATATGCAACATTTCCATTGGAGACTAATCCCCGCATAAATCTCTGCATTAGGGTTTTCTGCCTGACCATCTGCACATCTGCAAGAATGTCCTGTGATTTGTCTATTAGTTCCCGGATTCCTGACTCATCAGTATAGGTTATGTCCTGAACCGCGATAATCTTTTTCTTTAATTCATGATTTAGATAATCTCCTTCAACAAAGTCGTCCTTTGTGCCTGCAGGGCCGCCTATTATCATACCCCTGAGATTTTTTATCTCAGGAAGAAATTCCGTATTTGCGGATTCTCCAACCCTGACCTTGAATTCATGGGATTGCTCCCTGATAATTCTCTCAAACCTTCTCTGTGACTGTCCCCCCGCACGGTGCTTTCCATGATAGCCGGAGGTATGGGTTTTTATTATATTGTATCTGTCACCCCTTAGCGTTGCAACCGTAGCCTCTTTATTGTCTATAGCGATAAGTGCATATACATCCTTGACTGTAATTATGTCTTCAAGGGGCCCTGTAACAAAATTCTGGTCGCACCTGTAGATTCTGACACTTACGGGTTCAGAAGGCTCTATGGACCATAATTTCAGGTCCTGGATACCCTCCCTCTCTGAAATATTGCCGCAGAATACTGCAAACCCGTTTGCTGGAGTTTGTTTAAAAAGCCTTAGATGCTGCAAAACCTTTTCAAGCGCATCAACAACATTCTTCCTCGTTGTCTTTGATTTTATATTTGAGGCTGTTCCCTGCTCATTGCTGATCTGGCCAATAATATTGTTTATGTCAAATCCCTTGGGAATATAAACGGATATCAGCTCAGTATGCCTTCCCTGAACACCCTTCAATTCATTTATTATCTTCTTAAGTTGATATTTTTCCCTTGATTCCATGATTTTTATAGATAAGACCCATATCAAACTCAAATGCCGTAACAGGGACCTCAATGCCGAAATTCTCAAGAACCTGCGGATTTAACTCCCCGAAGAATCCACATTCTGTTGCTGCGCATCTGCCATTTATGAAGCTTTTATGGTCGTATTTCTCAATCCCTGGATTTAGTTTCAGATCCTCAAAAATTCCTGCAACAACTGCCTTTATCTCAGAGAAATTCGTCTTTGAATGCGCTATAACACCTGAAAATTTCCTTATGTTATTTCCATCGGAGAGTATGCAGTCGCCAATCTCAAATATCTTCTGCGGATAACCCCTACCCCTGTTTTTTTCAAGAAAGGCCATGAGAGAAGGCAGAAGCCAGTTTCTTGCAACTGTATGCTCCTCTGAAACAGGATTTTCTGTCTCTGCTACCGATTCTTCAGGCATGTTCATTCTAATAAAAAGGTCATTCTTGTTTGTCATTATGAGTGTCATAATTTCATTAAATCCAAATCCGGGCATTAATTCCCGGATATTTCCTGAAAATTTCTCAAAACTGTCTTTTTTGCCAGTTGTAGCTATCTTGGGTAATTCTGGTATGAAATTTCCATAACCGTATGCAATTGCTATGTCCTCAACAAGGTCTATCTGATGCAGGATATCTGTCCTATAGGCTGGAATCAGGACCTGAATTTCTCCTTTTTTTAACCTCACCCCATAGCGCATCCTTTCCAGGAGATTTTTTACATCATTCCTGCTGAAATTCATACCAAGGATCTTGTTTGCGTAATCCGGGTCAAGATTCATTGTCCTTGGCTCGAGGTTTGGGGTTTTCATTGGAGATTTTTATTTATATCCTTCAGATCGAACAATAATACATCGTTATTATGTAGGTTTTCATTAAATCCGGACTTGCCGAATAATGCAAAATACTCTCGCCTGTTCCTGTTATTCCATTCTACCAGTTTAGATTTTTCCCGTAATCCTTCAAGTATATTTATTCCTGTCCTTTTTTCCTGCCACTTGCACTCACAAAAAAGAATTTCTTTTGTTTCTTCATTTAAGGCTACAATATCAATCTCTTGGTCTTTGTGCCACCATGAACCTATCTTTGTGAATTTAAATGGCAGTTTACCCTGTTTGTTTAATTCCATCAATAACTCTTTGCAGATATCTTCAAATGTGAATGAGACAAATGAATTGAAATCCTTCTTGATATTATTTATTACTATCTCAACATTACCGCCTTCGATCAGGGACTCATGGGGATGGATATATCTAAACCAAAAGTTGAATAGATTGTCTTTTATCCTATAAATTGCATTTCTTCTTAATTCCTTTTTTTCTGTTATTGGCAAAACCCTTTCTATTAATCTCAGATTTAACAAAACAGATAGATATTTTGATAATTTGTTTTGCTCAACATAACTTTTTTGTGAAATTTCGTTAAATTTTCTGGCACCCTGGGATATGGCTATAAGGATTGAGAAATATGTTGTGGGGTCCCTTAATTCTTCTAAAAGGATAAATCTTGGTTCCTTATAAAGAGGGCTATCAAGATTTAGTATCTTTTTTTGAATGTTCTCAAAGACACTATAATTTTCATCAAATTCTTTTAGATATGCAGGTATACCACCGGTTACAGAGTAAAACTCTACCCTGTTTTTTTCATCTGATTTTGGAAAGAACAATCTACTGTCCTTATAACCTAGTGGATTTAGTTCCATCTGCCCTGTTCTTCTGCCATATAGTGGTGATTTATAGCCAAGAACTCCCCACTCCATCATACTTATGGAAGATCCACAAAGGATCAGAAAGATTTTAGTATATTGGAGATATTCATCCCAGAATCTCTGAAGAATCGAATAAAATGCCTTATTTGCCCTGTTTATATAACCGACCTCGTCAAAAACCACAATAACCCTTTCTTTTGAGAAATCTTTCAGAAATTTGAACAAGTCATCCCAATTCCCAAAGCGCATATATTCCTTTTTAGTTACATTAGCAACAACCTCTGAAAACATACTTAGCAGTTGTTCTTCCCTCTGCAAGTCCCCGAGAAAGTAGAAATGTTTTTTGTTTTTGAAAAATTTTTTGATGAGTTCCGTCTTGCCGGTTCTCCTTCTGCCATAGATTACTACAAACTCTGCTTTATTGGATTTATACCTCGCATTCAATGCCCCCAACTCCGTGTTTCTATCAATAAACATTTTACATACTTTAGAGTATGATACTTTATAGTATTTATGTTGTACTTTTGCTTTATATATCCCTGTCTCTTTTGCTGAAATTCATTCCGAGGAGTTTGTTTGCGTAATCCGGGTCAAGATTCATTGTCCTTGGCTCGAGGCTTGGGGTTTTCATGACAGATAAAGGATTTATTGGATATATGGAGATATAAAGAAATTCAATGCAAGATTAAATTATTGCGAGAACGGGTACATTAGTATCATAGAATATTTCTCGTTGTATTATAAAGTATATTTGCTTGCCCGAATCAGCCTTTAAGGCTGATTGGGCCCGAATTAGCCTTTAGGCTAATTGGGCCCAAAAATTTGCAATGCAAATTTTTCGGGCACAAAAATTTTGCCATCAGC
>JAKFXM010000105.1 GCA_021731385.1 Methanobacteriota archaeon | reverse complement strand
ATATAACATCATTTCAAAAATCTGCAAAGAACTGAATCTTGAGGTATTTGCCCCATACTGGCAGCACAGTCATGAGGATCTGATAAGAGAGGCGATTGATGCAGGATTCGAAATTTTAATCGTTGGGGTTTATGCCGATGGCTTTGATGAATCGTGGCTCGGCAGGAAATTGGATTTAGATGCACTGGAGGAATTGAAAAAACTTAACAGGAAATTCGGTATAGACATCGGCGGGGAAGGCGGGGAATATGAAACATTCGTTGTCAATGGGCCAATATTCAAAAAGAGGATTGAGATCCTAAAAAGTAAAAAAGAATGGGATGGTGTCAGGGGGGAATTTATAATTGAAGGGGTTGAATTGACGGGCAAAAACTGAACTATGTAATCGTCGCATTAAAACCCTTTACAATCCTCCTTGTCCTTTCTGCTGCAAGGTCCGCATCCTTGGGTGTTTTTGCACCAGTTATAATCATCTTCCCTGAGCGGAATATGAGCATTACCGTCTTTGGCTCGTCAAGGCGGAATATCAGCCCCGGGAACTGCTCTGGCTCGTATTCTGTGTTTTCGCATTCCGTTGCAAGAACATCAAGATTAACCCTGAAATTCAATGAAGATGATGCAACTATGTTCTGAACCTCTATCTTCGGCTTCGCCTTTATCTTTATTTTTGCCTCCTTGAATTTCTTCAGCAATTGTTCAACAGCCATATTGATCTCGTTTCTGGAGCGGGCCCCGCTGCAGATAACCTTGCCTGTGCGGAAAATAAGCATTGCAAGCCGTGGTTTCTCTATCCGGTATATAACGCCCGGAAATCGGGGTGGCTTGCTGATGCCGCTTACGGATTTCGCAAAGTATTTCAGGTCTATATCCTGTCCAAGAGTTATAGAGGACACAATATTCTCAATTTTGGCTTTCATTTTTAAGAATAACTCAAATTATTTGTTTTATATACTATTATAATACATTTGGTGATAAATATAGTGGACCCGGAACACAATACCACACAGGACAACAATAGAACTTCAGGAAACAGGCACGAATGACATATGAATTTCCATAGGAGATTCATAGCTACGAATTCCTTTTGACCACAAGAAAATTCTGGAACTCGTTTTTCTAATTTCTCTCTTTAATATTTGAATCTTCTTTCATACTCTTTATGATCTAACCACTCAATAACGATAGAGATAATTGTAGCCTCTTCATTCTTGACGGTATACAACAATCTCCATGCCTTAGGTAGATCATATTTCCACAGATTATCTGCCTTATATTTCCTGATATACTCTTTTGGTATTTGCCTCTTCGGTATTTGAATACCACAAAAACAATTATCACTTATGTCTTTAATTGCTCTTGTTATCCAGTTATAGAGGCTCTTGTTTTCTACGCTTGATGTAAGTAAATTGTCATAAGCCTTCTTAACCCTCTCATCTGCAAAGAATACCCTGCATTTCATTATATCTTAGCCTCAAGATGTGGTTTACTTAGGTATTCTCTTACACCTTTTGGATCCCATATCCAGCCAATCGTTCCCTCTCTATCTAAGGCTATCTTACCAGAATAGATAAGATAATCGAGAATAAGGGAGTATGTCTGCCACATTATCTTCTTTGGCAGGCTCTTCCAGAGGCCTCTCTTTTTAAACTCTCCACTATGCTCCTTGATAAATTCCTCTACAAAAAGTACATTATCTAATCTTGGATAATGAAGAACATTGCCCATTGGAAATGTATCCATCGTATATATACTTATATACAACATAAATATAAATATGCTTCTCTCCAATGAAAAAATTCTGGAACTTGTGAAAAAGAAGAGTCTTATAGAGAATTTTGATATTAATTGTGTTGAGAGTGCTGGTTACGACCTTAGGGTTGGAAGGATATATAAAATTACATCAGATAGTCATCTTGGTGTAAGGGATAGAAAGAATCCAAAAATTATGGAAATAAAATTTAATTCGAAATTCTCCGAATTTCGAAGCTTCGATTTTCCGAAGGAAAATCGAATTAAGAAATACAAATTAAAGCCGGATCAATACATCCTGATAGAAACAATCGAACGGGTAAATATCCCTGAAAATATACTTGCAAGAATTCTTCCAAGGTCAACATTGTTCAGATGCGGCTGCTCTCTGATTACAGCGGTTGTTGATCCGGGCTATAGGGGAACATTGACATTAGGCTTAAAAAATCTTTCTGAATTTAATTTTGAATTTGAAAAGGGTTCAAGGGTTGCACAGATTGTTTTTGAGACTGTTGATGGAAAGACAAAGGGCTACAAAGGAAGGTATCAGGGGGGAAGGGTTGCATGACTACAACTCTATCCTATCCCCGACATAAGGAACATAAACCTTATCTACTCTACCTTTTAACCATTCACCGAATGAAATACAACTTTCAGGATCGCCATGAACAACTATAACGGTATCAGGTTTTACCTTCTTTACAATCCCTTTCAGAGAATTCCTTCCCGCGTGTGCCGAAAAGTCAAACTGGTGTTTTTCCATTTCAACCCTAATTCTGCTATTGTCAAGAGGGTCAATGACATAACCCTCATCCATAAGAAGCCTCCCATTGGTTCCCTTAACCTGATATCCTGTCAGAAAGATACCGTTATTTCTATTCCTGTGCAATCTCTGGAGATAATGAAGAACGGGTCCTCCGCTGAGCATTCCTGCCGTCGTGACTATAATGCAGGGTTCGTCTAATATACCCCTTCTTTCATTATTGTTTTCAATCCAGATTGCACTATTTGCAGAATCTTGCAGTAATTCCGGGTCTCTGATGTATTCAGGGTACTCCAGGAATAATCTGGTTATATCCTTTGATAGCCCGTCAAGATAGACGGGATATCCAATGTCCCTAAGAATCATCAGGACCTCCTGCGATCTGCCGACTGCAAATGCCGGGACAAGTGCTATTCCCCCATTGTTCAGGGTTTCTGTTATCCTGTCCCTGAATTCCTTTTCCATTTCCTCCCTTTTTGGATGAATTCTATTACCGTATGTGCTTTCAGTTATCAGGATTTCAGCCTCTGGAATATCTGCACCCTTTTGCAGGTAGGTGTCCTTTGTCTTTATATCCCCGGTATATAGAACCTTTCTGCCGGAAATATTGAGAAGGATTGAGGCACTTCCGGGGATATGCCCCGCGTCATAAAGTTCAAATGAAATTTCGTCATTTAGTTTTTTTTCATTCAGGTATCCGACATTAATTTCTGAACCTTGCACATTTGCCAGATCCATGTCCGAATATATCAAAGGTTGCTTCTTTAACCTGGCAATCTTTATGGAATCCTCCTGAAGAAAGTGCGAGATTCCAAATGTCATCTTCGTTGAATAAATCGGGATTCTATGATTCTTGTAAATTGCCGGGATCATCCCGGAATGATCCAAATGAGCATGGGATAATATTAGTGAATCAATGTGGTCTGGTTGTGCCGGGCACTCCATTTTATCTACCTTTATCCCGCAGTCAAGCATTAAAGAATAACCCCTGTGTTCCATTGCTATAGAAGACTTACCGACCTCCATCGCTCCGCCGTAGAATGTAAATTTCACTTTCAGAGTTCAGACTCAATAGCCTTGTATTTACTTTTCAATATCTCAATTCTTTTAGAATAAGCGGAATTCTTACCGAGCCTTTCTATTTCCCCTTTAATCTTGTTTAATTTCTCATTGAATTTTTTCTTATCTCCTGTTTTTCTAAAATTGTAAAGAGCAATATCTAATTCGTTTGACAGGTCCTCAATATGGTCTATGCCATCAAGCATTTCATTTGCCATTATTATATTTTTACGATAACATCAATAAATAAATGACAAATATGGGAAACGAATCCAAAAGGGCAAGAATTTATCTATATACCGGCGAAGGTGAGGGTAAGACTATGAACGCCTTAGGTCTGGCTCTCCGCACCATTGGTCACGGCAAAAAGGCGGTCATAATCCAGTTCATGAAGGGCAGGAAATGGATTGGCGAGTATAAGATAATGGAGAGATTAAAGCCGGATTACGAGATATACCAGTTCGGCAGGGAGGAATGGGTCACTCTCTCAAATCCGGGTTTAGAGGATAAGGAACTCGCAGAAAAAGGGCTGGATTTTGCAGGAGAAATTAGCAAGAAAAGGCCCGAACTTCTTGTTCTTGATGAAATAAATTTGGCTACAGCAATAGGCCTTCTCAGGGTTGAGGATGTACTGAATTTTTTGGACAGTGTCCCTGAAGAAACCACTGTCGTAATGACTGGAAGAAGGGCGCCTAAGGAATTCATAGAAAGGGCAGACCTCGTAACTGTGATGCAAATGGTGAAACATCCATATCAGAAGGGGATTCCTGCAAGGGAGGGAATTGAATTCTAATTTCTTCGATGCTCTGTAATTTTGATATGAATCTGCTTTGCAGATTCATAGCTACGAATTTCCAAAGGAGATTCGTATAATTACAGAGCAGTAAAATTTCCTCTAAAGTAGAATAATTATAATGTTTCCCGAATCAGAGCATTGCTCTGATTGGGCATGTGGCAGAGCCTTTGGGCTCTGACATATGTCTGAGAGGTTACGCCTCTCAGCCACACAAAAATTTTGCGTGGCAAAATTTTTCTTGTGAGGAAATTTTAGTAAAAATTTCCTGAAGGGAAATTTTCTCGATTCTTATATAAAAAAGGACTTATACAAAAAATGCCGGAAAAAAAGGATCTCTTTGAACTTTCAATTTTAGCAAAGGGGAAATACGCAGACCTTCTTGTAAAGAGAGAGGACTACAAGAATTTGGTCACATTCGCACAGAACAAGACAGAGCCAATTTATAACTGGTTTTACTACAAGGAGGGATTTTCTGGGGATTTGGTGTGGAATCTATTGAAGGAACTGGAAATTCCCAAAAAATCAGGAATCCTTGACCCCTTCTGCGGCACGGGAAATACATTACTTGCATGCCAGCAGGCAGGTTATAATGCGATAGGATTTGACATCCTTCCTTTGGGGGTTTTTGTATCAAATACAAAACTGCAGTGCGACTATGACATGGAACTTCTCAAGGAAAAGATAAAGGAAATTTCATCCCTGAAATTCGGCGAAACCCATCTGAAATGGCCGGATTTAAAATTTATAGACATCAAACAGGCATTTTCAAGATACGCAAGAAATGACATTTTATTTTTCAAGGAAAAAATTTTGGAGATTGAAGATGAGAAGATTAGAAATTTCATATTTCTTGCCCTGCTAAGCATTGTCGGACAGGCAAGCAATACAAAAAAGGATGGCGGAGTTATAAGAATTGTAAGAAAGCAGCATCTTGCACCTGTTAGATACCTGTTGAGAAATAAACTTAAGAGGATGTATCGGGATTTGAAGAGAGTTAATCCGAAAAACGGCGATATATCTGCAGAAGCCCTGCAAGGTGATGCTCGTTCCCTGGATTTAGAACCTGAATCCATTAATGCCTGCATTACCTCCCCACCATATCTAAATTTTGTTGATTATACAAAACTCTATGGTCTTGAATTAGCCCTTATTGTTAATAATTCAAAAGAGATAGAAGAATTGAGAAAACGATCCCTGAGGTCGCATATAGGTGCAAAATATGAATTTCATGATGGATTAAAGTCAGAAAAACTTGATGAAATTACTGGAAAAATTGAAAATTCTCCGGTGGTTGTTTGGGGCTATTTTGAGGACATGTATATGTCTCTGGAAGGCATATACAAGGCTCTAAAACCAAATGGAACTGCAGCCCTTGTTGTTGGGAATGCATGCCTTCCGAATCTCACTGTTGATGTGGATTTAATCCTTGCAGAAATTTCAGAGCAAATAGGATTCAATGCAAAAGCAATCTGGGTTGCAAATGCGAGGTGGTGTGATGTTCATGGAATGTGGCGGAGCTACGCTCCGACACGTGTCCGAGAGGCTTTGCCTCTCGGCCACATAGTAAAGGAGAGACCTGTAAGAGAGAGTATTGTAATATTGGAGAAATAATCTTAATTTA
>JAKFXM010000112.1 GCA_021731385.1 Methanobacteriota archaeon | reverse complement strand
GAATACTGGTTACCTTCAAATTTGTTTTGATCAGTCCCTGTATGAAGAGACTTCTTACCCCTTAAACAAAATCCAAGAAGCAGACACAAAGAATTAGCATAAAGATCATCCCCAAAGCCATTTTCCTCTATTTTCTTCCTTAACTGGGCATCAATGTCTTTGTTTTCCTCATCATATTTAAGACCAAATAGATCAAGGAATTTTTTGTTCCTTTCATCCTTAAACTTGTGCTCAATATTCCTAAAGCTGAGTTTGCTAAAGTAGGGTGCATTATACAGATTGAAGTTTTCTATCGAATCAATGTAATTCTCAATTATTTCACAGAATTCCCATGGCTCCATCTTGCCCTCAGTCACATAATTTAACAGCCCAAATGAGCCTTCAGTTAAGCCATGTACTACCGGATGTGAAATTCCAACAGCAAGTTTCCCCGCCTTTCTGTATCTGTTCAGTACCTCCAGCACCTTAAACATGTCTATCCCATTTTTGTCAGACCTGATTGGCAGTGGTGTTTCTGATGATAGTGGAAGATCCCTGCACATATCATTCAGTTCTTTCCTACATTTCTCCATGGTCTCAAGGTCTGAAAACCATAGCATTAGATGTGGACCGTCATTTGTACCTGCAATCCTGCCTTTTTTCTCCCTGTAGCCTATCGGTATATGAAATTCAAGGGCAGGTACCTTCCTGATACCAACGGAATTTGCTAAATTTATGGCGTCATTAAATAGTTCCCCGGTTGCATAATCCTTAAATTCAACATCCCCCATTCCCAGCCTGATCCTCCATTCGTCATATTCCTGTTTATTGTAGTGGTAGTGAGAACCGGATCCATCAATGTCATAGTGATAAAGCATTAACTCGCGAAGTACATCTTTTGCAGGAGACACCCCCTCATCTATATACTTATCATTTACAGTGCCCCAATGCGAGTGCATATTGGCAAAATATCTGTCTTTCGGTTTGCTTTCAGAGGATGATTCTATCTTCTTCAGGACAGTGTTCATCCATTTGTTGAAATCACCGCCAGTATATCTAAACCTTAGGATAACCCCTTCTTTTTTAAGATTCTCTTCATCAGTTGATGGATTGCTGAAGATTACAATTATACCTCTGTTGTCTTTCCTGGTGAAGACATAGAAATTAGATGCATCCTTTCTGTTCAATATCGTTTCGTTTTCATTAACAATCTCGTGCTTTGGATCAACTACCTCCTCAAAGCCCGCACCAATAACCTTAATGTTCTCAGTTAGGGATTTATGATATGCGCCTATCTCCTCTGAAGTTAATCGGTATACCAGGCTCTGACCTATCCCCTCAATCCCTTCAAGAATTTTTCCTAACTTGCTGATGCTTGCACCGATACCCTGAACCGGCACAATCCCCATCCCGAAAGAAACAGGCTCAAACTCCTTAGTAGTAAGTTTCTTGTATTCACCTGCCGGAATCCTGTAAATTCCATCCTTATCGGATTTGATTCCTTTTCCAGCGATATATTCCTGAATTTCAACAGGCAATTCGGTAAGAGGAACTATGGCCTCTCTCTTCATGTTGCCTTCTCTTATGAGAATTAGATTTACCCTTGCCGGATCTTCTTCCTTCCTTTCTTTTATATAATTATTGAGTTCTTCAGAGCCGATGGAGAAGGATTTACCTGTGAATGATGTTATGGTCGGGCGGATTTGTTCTTCTGGTTTTACTTTTACTCCTTTTTCCCCTGCTTCCTTATATCCCCTTAGTTCCTCGCGGGATTTTTCTACTGCCTCTCTGCCAGCTTCTGCAGGTTTATTAACAATAAGCATGTAGAGGTCCAAACCAACCTCTCTTACTTCGCTCAGCACAGGCTGCTTTACTATCTCCGTCTTATAACCTTTTTCAACAAACCGTTCCTGAAGTCTTTCAAGTCTGCCTTTAATCTCTCTCTCCGTGGCTTCTTTCAAGCCCGGGATTTTTTCCAATATAGGTATAACTGCTGAATGAATTGCTGTTCCTCCATTTACAAGAACCTCATCAGTTCTTTCAGTGATCCTGTCAATATCCTCTAAGTTTATCAAATCCTTTGAGATAACTAGATTGTATCTGCTTCTGTATCCCTCTGAAATTTCATTCCTTAAATCATGCCTAAGGAAATTAGTTCCTTTAAGACCATCTATTATTGAAAGTTCTCTTTCATCAAGCAGTGTAATTTCCCTGGCACTAATACCCGATTTCTTTAAGTTATCTGGATACAGGACAGGGGTAAAGCCACAGCCGAATTCAATCAATTTCAGTTCTTCTTCCTTTGGAATGTGGTCTAATAATGTCTCTTGTGCTGTTTTGATTGCTTTCTCCTTCTGCTTCTCCAGAATCTCACTAATTACATTACTCCGTATACTCCCCTCCTCATCCTCGCCAATCTCAAAGAGTTCCTCCGCAACCCTTAGAACTCTTACGGCAATCTCATTCAGGGATTCAGTTGTCTTTACATCAGGGGAATCCTTTATATCCTTTGCAAGTCTTACGGATAATATGACCCATTCAGCATTCCCGGGCAGATACTTAATACCTTCTATAATCTTCTGAATATCAAGATCAGGAATTTCAATCCCCTCCCCTTTCAGTTCTTTCTGTATATCAGATATAATCCTTTCAAGTTCGGGATTTATCAGATTTATTGCCTCCTTTATCTCCTTTTCTATTTCCGGGATAAGCGATGGTTCTGCTTTTATACTTACAGGGACTATCTCTCCCTCTTTCTTTGGTTTTTGATATTCTACTTCATGGCCCCTTTCTCTTTCGGTCGCTATAATTTTTTCTATCTTTGGAAGATCATCCCTTGGAACCCTTACTGCTATCCCCTCTTTCTCTACTTTAACCTCCCTTCTCCTCTCTGCTATTTCTGCAATTACGGCATTCCTTATATCCTCAATCTTCTCGCCGAATTTCTCTATTCCGTGTTTGTAGAGCAGAATTGCGGATTCAACTAATGGGAGGTTATTTTTTCTTGATAATTCATGTGCATTACTTACGGCATCTGCAATCCATCTCAGATTCAGGGAATTGTGTATAATCTCCCGTATATCAGAAATTTTGAGATCTATATTTTCTTCAAGCAGTTCATTTCTTATATAATTCACAGCGAGATTTTCCTTTGTGAATTCTTCATTGTTTGAAATTAATCTGATTGCCGTTGGCAGGAATTTCTCAATTTCTTCTTCAGAAAATCCGAATTCTGCAAGTTTCTTTCTGGCTTCTTCCTCTAATTCCTCTATTCCTGCTAAGTGGATTCTTCTGAATTCTTCTGGCTTTAGAACCCAAAGTCCTCCCGGTATTGGTTTTTCCTCTTTGATTTCCAAAACCTCTAAATCCTTCTCCGTCCTCACCACAGCCCCGTCAGGAATAACGGCATCGGCAGGAATTTCGAACTCAACAACACAGCCATTTCCAATAACAACATTATCACCGACATTAGCACCCTTCCAGACCTTTGCATCTTTACCAACCCTAACCCCTTTGCCAAGGAATGCCTTAAATACCCTTGCACCCTCATCAATCTCAGAATTATCTCCAACCGTTGCAGGCCCATGAACCTGACAATTCCTTCTTAGTTTTACATTCTTGCCGATTCGGATAACTATCTTATTTTTCTCATCTGCGAAATTTCCATGAAGAACATGACCATGATGTTCTGTCTCAAGTGCATGAAGGACAACGCCCTCCTCAATTACGGCACCATCCTCAATGACGATCCAGTTATCGCCGGGTTCGTCATTTCTTATGACTACATCCCCTCCAATCCTTACGTTCTTTCCAATTTTAACCCTGCCTATAACCTCTGCAGTTGGATGTATTTCTACATCTTCGGATATCTGTGGAGATTCACCAACCGGGGATTTGCTTATCAGCGGTTCTCTACTCAACAACAAACCATCCACAAACGGATACCCCCTCACAAATTCAAGGAAATTTACATCAACGACATCTATGTTGAGTTTGAAGAATGCATAATTCTTGTCTGCAATTCCCATGTCCCCGGATTTCATTAATTCATCCTGATTGCTATCTGGCGTTACCTTGACCCCTGCACGGATATATCGCATGTCATCAATCTTTACAGGGTTATCTGACCTGCCAATAACCTCAGCTCCAAGCTCAACCCTGAACCCATGACCTATTTTTGCATATTGGATTTTAGCACCAATCCCGCAGAATGCATGATAGCCAATATCAACATTTCCAGTAATTTCAGTCTGGTGCGGAACAGAGCCCCTTTCACCAATCCTTATCTTCTCACCCTCACCAGCCCTTATAACTGCCCAATCCTGTATGTTCGTTCCCCTGCCGATAATGACATCCCCTTCTATGACAGCCAATGGCGCTACGAATATATCCCCCCGAAGCCTTACCTGTTTGTCAACCCTTGCACTAGGCCAGACAAAATTTCCAAGAATCCACCATGAAAGCCTGTCTAAATCATCTGAAATTATTGACGGAATTTTTATTCCTGCATTTTCTGCAATTGATGTTAGAGAATTAAGAATGGTTCCTCTGTTTGACTCAGTTTCTATATCCCTGAGTGCATCTATAAATTCCTCCGGCGTGAATTTTTCCCAGATTAAGTCATCCTTCCTGCCGGCTATCCTGCCTTCTTCTCTCGCATATTCATCCAGCTTTTCGATAAGTTTTGTGTTCTCCCTCCATTCGTCTGCAATTTCTCTTACAGAAGAAATAAGCCCTGACCTCTTTTCGATATTTTTAAGGACATTATTTAGCTTCTTTTCAATCCTCTTATAAGACTTGTCTGATCTGAGCCCTTCAGCAACATCCTTAAGGATCCCGGGTTCGCCATACATCACAAGAACCTCAAATGCCTTCGGGCTTTTAGACCTGAAAAGGCACCTTATCCTATATTCTGAAAGATCCTCTCCCAAGTCAAGGAGATTCACTAAGTCCTCTATGTCTTCATCAGTGTAGGCATAAGTATCTCTGCCAAGAATTATGTCCGCAATTTCAGGGATTTTTTCTGGATTTCTGATTATGTTGCCGGGAATTCTTAATCTCCTGTATTCAGGTACCCCCTTATCTGACTCAATTTCATTTAACTTAACTACAATGAATTCCAGCATCTCACGGGCTTTTTCTTTCCTGGGTTGGGTGATGTTCTTCTCTGTTCCAACTTCCTTTAGTGCGAGAACAATATCCTCTGGGGCTATGATTCCGTCTTCTATTAATTTAGAAACCTGTTCGCCGAGGTTTTGGTCTCTATTGAAAATGTTTGTACTTTTTGTTATTAGTCCCCCATCATCAGTTTTTATTTTTTTATCATTGGGAATTTTATCATTTAATTCCAGAATTAAATCCCTTGTTGCCTCTTCCACTGTGTTCTGTAATTCATTGCCTGCGGATAACTTCCCTGCCGATATCCCGGAGACTTCCCTTAGCCTGAGATTACGCCTTATCCTGGACTGGACTTCAACCTTCGTTGCTTCAGGATTTTCATATATTGCCTTGATATCAGGATTATTTTCAACAATTTTTCTAATCCAGATGGCATCATCCTCTGAAAGCAGAAGTTCTGAATCATGTAATGGATTTATCAGGAGATAGTCCGTAAGAATGTCGTAATTCTTCACAACCTTATCAGAATTTTCTATGAAATTCTTTACCAGTTCTTTATCATTTCTGACATCTGCCGTAAGAATGCCCTTTTCAATCAGTGGGGTGGTTTTCTTTACGAATTCTTCGCGTTCTTCATCTTTAATCTTGGTTATTCCTTCCTTCTCAATATCTTGCAGTATCTCTGTTGCGAGTTTCCTGACTTCTTCTGGTTTGCTTGGCAGCTCTTCTTCTATATAATAAGTAACTCTTTTTATGGTCTCAATACCCAACTTAGAATAAAACTCAATATCTTGGATACTATGCTTAAATTCCTCGGTTTTTTTAATGTAAAATCTAGCTTGAGGTTGATTTATATTAAAATCAGCCGAGACCGTTTTTAAACCTTTTTTTGATGCTTCCTCTATGGCAGTGTCAAACATACGTTCTCCTATGCCTCGCTCCTGATAACCTCCCCGTACTGCAATAT
>JAKFXM010000072.1 GCA_021731385.1 Methanobacteriota archaeon | reverse complement strand
TTGGCCGGGTGTTATCTTCCAAAAGCTTTCGCTCTTTTTGAGATAGCGTAATTGTAATCGGCGGGCGAGGCATATTACTAATACGCAGTATTAGTTTTTAAACTTAATTTACGGACGGTCTACTAGTTGATAGACCCTCATCACCAAAGTCTCAAGGAGTTGCCGATTGGCATATCTGCATCCATCACCTATGGTTTCGAGTTTTGCAGATAGCTTTTTGCACAGACCACTCAGAACAACATATTGTTTGAGAATGCTGTATGCTGTGAAAACGAGCATCCAGTGTCGGTGGGTGCCCTGAAGATTTCTCAGCTGACATCCTTCCAAACCAAGATGTTGCTTGCTGTCTCGGTAAAAAGGTTCTACTGCCCATCGAATACCGTAGGTTCTCAGGATGCGGTTTCGCTCCCATTTGCTTTTATTGGTGATTATAAATTTTGGATCTCCTTTGAGTTCGGGATTGTCATAACTGATGGCGACCTTCACTTTTCGGCCTAGGAATTTGATGACCATGGTACGAGTATGTACCCAGTAAGGTTTTCCACCACTCGTTGCTTTTTGATACCGTTCTTCAGGAACGGTTTTGGCGTAGTCCTTAAGTTGTATCCACTCTCGATTCATCAACACCAGACGGTCACAGGGACACTCTATCACCCAATCCCTACTATTTTGTTCTATATGATCTATCAACTCTTGGGTGCAGAACCAACTGTCAGCCACAAATGTCTTAGCAGCAACACCAAGATTAATGGTTTCAGAAACCAGTTCCATGGCTAACTGGATTTTGGTTTTGAAGCCATACTTCTGACTTTCACAACTGTCTTCTTTGAAATATTGACGGAAGCCAATAGGATAGGTTACTCTCCAATCAGCATAGTTACTGGTCACAATGTTTTGAGCATGCGTATAGTGCCCTTCTGAATGGTCAAAAAATTTGCCCGCTCCTGGTATCATCTTACCTGATTTATCTATTAGCGTGTCATCTATGATGATAACGCCACGTTCTCTCCATTGCATTTGAGGAGTCTGTTGTAAAAGCCTTAGCCGCGATCGGTTTAGTTCGTCAATACTCTACTGATATTCGGTGAGAAAACGGTTTAGGCTGCTTTGGTTTACAGTATTACCAAAACAGTCAGCCATATGAGTAACCGTCACATCGGCATCGGTCATCAAACAAGTAACATAGCGCTCAAAGTGCTTGTGCTGATGGTAACTCAAAACCAAGTTAAATTCCTTTGAAGACTCAGAAACTATTGGTGGTATTTCCAGAATGGGAAGCATATGGGATCACATCCTAACATCCTCCAATAATATGATTTTTCCCTTGGAAAAATCATAGCTACGAATCTCCTATGGAGATTCGTATAAATTTATAGGCTAAAGGGTTAATATACTTTATATAAACAAAAAACTGCCCTCTTTAGAGGGCAGTCACGGGGCTGCAAACCTTGCGTTGCGCGCGCCGAAATAATCAAAAACTGTCGGCTTTAGCCGACAGATATTTATATAAACCGCAAAAGTTCAGTAATTATATGAAAAGTGGATTGGATCCACGAGATGCAATCCATGTAGCAACAATGTTAAAATACAACATACTCACAATTATTTCTGAAGACCATGATTTTGATAAAATAGATGATGTTGAAAGATTAGGCTTTGAAGAAGCATTAGAAGAATTCAGATGAAGGAGAAAGAAAGACCATAGGAATTGTAACTCAATCCCACACCAGCGTAGGAACATTTAGGGGGATATGGGAATAAATAAATTCCCCTTTCTTTTTTTTTATTTTTTCTGAATTTCTTTTCTGAATTCTATTTTATTTTTTTGCAAAATTTCAGTTTTATACCTTATTTATGCTATGTAATTTCAATTACATAGTAGTTAAGATTTTGCTACCCGATTGAGCCTCTGGCTCAATGGGCCCGAATTGGGCTTTGCCCAATTGGGCCCAAAAACTGCTTTGCAGTTTTTCGGGCCCAAAAATTCCTTGGGAATTTTTCGGGAAGCAAAATCTTCTTGATACTTCTGTTCCTTTCTTTTAAAAACATGAAAGTCTATCCTGAATGCTGTCCCTGCATGATACAAAGGGCATTGTTATTCTGCAGGAAGAAGGATGAGAGAACAAAATATGAGGTAGCAAAAGCGGTCTGCAAGCTATTCTCCAAAGAATTCTCAGGACTTAAAACAACGGAGATGGCATACCTCAGGAATAAGGCAATTGAAAAGATTATAAAGGATCGTGATCCAATGAGAGATTTGAAGAAAGACAGTTTCAATGTTGCACTAAGACTTTACCCCCTGCTTGAGAGGTATATAAGCATTACAAAAAATCAAAAAGAGAGATTCAGGAAGGCATTGATGGTTGCATTAGCGGGCAATATCATTGAATTTGGTGCAATGAATCATAAGGTCAATCTGAAGAAACTGGAGGATGAAATATTTTCCGTTGTTGAAGGGAAATTGGCGATTGATGATGTTGACAGGATTTATGGTAAGGTAAAAAACAGCAGGGAAATTTTATATGTAACTGACAATGCCGCCGAACTTGTTTTTGATAAAATTTTTATAAATGAACTAAAGAATTATTCAGGGGTTTTTGTTTCACCGCTCTCCAGACCTGTGCAGGACGATGCATGGATGGACGATGTTAAAAAACTTGGAATAGATTGCGAGATAATCCCCAGGGGAAATTTTCTTGGGATCTGGTTCGAAAAATGTACGCCGGAATTTCTAGAGAAATACAAGGAAGTAGATCTTGTAATAGCAAAGGGGATGGGCTGCTACGAAACGCTTGTTGATTATCCAAAGAAGGCAAAGGGAAGGGTAGCACTCCTTATGAAGGCGAAATGCATCCCGGTAGCGACAAATGCCGGAGTTCCTCTTGGTGCAACAGTTGCAAAGATGATGTAATTTCTTAAATTTTAGAGTAGTATCTCTTTAAAAGGATAAGTGTAAGATTTGTCGT
This sequence comes from Methanobacteriota archaeon, assembly GCA_021731385.1. Lineage (GTDB taxonomy): Archaea > Altiarchaeota > Altiarchaeia > IMC4 > QMZM01 > JAKFXM01. The sequence goes on along the minus strand of JAKFXM010000072.1, from coordinate 3,100 downwards.
AAATGCAAGAATATTGGCAGATATTATTACCCAGTTACTAAGGTAAATTCCATATATGATCCATAGAAACATTCCGGTAAGAAGGACGATTAACATTTCATAAGAGACATCGTTTAATTTCTTTGTCCTGATACCCTGCATAATCTGTGGAATAAAGCAGAATGACGTCAATATTGCCGCAGTTATGCCTATTACATCCCAAATCATTTTTTATTTTTGTTGAATTAGAAACTATATCTTCGATATAGTTTCTAATAGCCAACAAATTTCCTAATTAAAATCCATTGGGATTTTAATATGATTTTCCTCTGGAAAATCATAGCTACGAAATGTGGCAGAGCCTATAAGGCTCTGACATATGTCTGAGAGGCAAAGCCTCTCAGCCACATTCCTTTGGAATTTCGTATAATTTCTCAAAATTTGCCTTTGGCAAATTTTCAGATTCGGAAATTTCTTGTTGAATTAGAGAAGTATATTTCTTATTCTCAATCATATTAATATATAAACATAAAAGGTTGGAATGAAATCAAAGGTAAAATTATATCCGATTGAATCAGGAAAGCCGATTGTTCTCCTGAATGATGAGGATTCAAGGGAACTTGGTGTCTATATGTCCGGAAGGGTTGAGATTTCATTTAATGGGAATATTGTAACTGCGATTGTCAATACGACAAAATCCTTCGTTAAAGAAGGGGAAATTGGGATATTTGAGGATGTTCAGAAGGTGCTGAAAGTCAAGAATGGTGATGAGGTCAGGATAAAGCCTACAACAAGGTTAAAATCCGTCGAATTCATCAGAAAGAAAATAATGGGTTCTGACTTGCATGGACATGAAATCAAGGAAATAATCAATGATGTCGTAGAAAACAAACTTAGCGATATTGAATTGAGCGCATTTGTCACTGGAGGGTATATTCATGGATATTCGATGGATGAGGTGGTTGCCCTTACGAATGCGATAGTAGAAACAGGGCAACAGATAGATTTCGGCAATGACATAGTGGATAAACACTGTATCGGCGGGGTAGCAGGAAACAGAACTACGATGATTATAGTGCCAATAATTGCTGCTGCCGGATTGACAATACCAAAGACAAGTTCCAGGGCAATAACCTCTCCTGCAGGAACTGCAGATACGATGGAGGTTCTGGCAAATGTTCAATTTGATGTGGATGAAATTAAAGAGATTATAACAAAGACCCATGGTTGTATTGTCTGGGGCGGCTCTGTTAATTTAGCCCCTGCAGATGATAAAATAATCCGGATAGAATATCCCCTCTCAATTGATTGCGAGGGCCATATACTGGCAAGTGTTATGGCCAAAAAGAAGTCAATTGGTTCCGATTATGTGATTATAGACATTCCGGTAGGAAGGGGCAGCAAGATTCTTGACATTGATAAAGCGCGCTCATTTGCGAATAAATTCATCGAGTTGGGAAACAGACTTGATATAAGTGTTGATTGTTTGATAACCGATGGCAGTTCTCCGATAGGCAATGGAATAGGCCCTGCTCTAGAGGCGAGGGATATACTTTTATCCCTTGAAAACAAAGGACCCCGAAATCTTATAAATAAATCTTTAGACCTTGCAGGTATCCTCCTGGAACTTTCAGGTAAGGTTGAGAGGGGCGGGGGAAGGGACATTGCCGAAAATATACTTTTGTCAGGAAAGGCAAACAAGAAGATGAGGGAGATTATTGGGGCACAGGGTGGAGATCCCGAGATCTCTCCGCATGACATTGAAATAGGTAGGAGAGAGTATGTTATTACAGCAAACCATAAAGGCGATGTCAAGTATATAGACAATAAGTCAATATCACAGATAGCGAGGGCTGCCGGCGCACCAAAGATCAAATCCGCAGGAATTTATCTGCATGTCAGGGTGGGGGATTCTGTAATTGTAGGCGACCCATTATTTACTCTATATTCAACTGATGATGACAGATTAAACGATGCTGTTCGAATGACAAACAAACTGAATCCCATACAAATAGGCGGGGTTATCCTGACAGAGTTAAGCGGAGCAAATTATCATCACCCGAAGATTAAGTAAAATTCCTTTCTACTTTAGAGGAAATTTTATAATTATTGTGTAATCTGCTAACCCTCAACAGAACCCCATATCCTTCCTGAACTTCTATAGGTCTCTAATCCCGTCCTCTCGTCAGTATAGTTTATTGAAAGAAAAACTTCATAATTTGAGCCCCTGCTGCTGCCGGGCAATCCGGCTGTTGTTAAGGTTGTCTTATCCCCGGAGGGTATCTGGATTTGGTTGTTATTAAGGTAATTTCCAGTCCCAATTGTTATCTCTGTCGAGGTGATATTTATATTTGCCCCAATATTGTTTGACAGTGACAGAACCAGATCCCCATTCTCCCTGTAACTGAAATCCTCAGGAACGACGCCCCAGAATCCGGAATAACCGGGTCTAACTGATCCACTTATATCAAACAATCCCCACTGCCAGGCAACAACCACAACTACAAGAATTATAATTATTGCCCAGCCATATGTCATCAGGAACTCAATTGATGCCTGTGCTATTCTTTTGGGTCTCATTTTTTTATATGTTTTCAACCTTTTTCTTTCATAAAGAAAAAGGTTGATCAAAAAGAAAGGGAATCGTGCTTTGCACGATTCGATTGGATTATATGAAATTAATATTGAAATTTAAGATCTATCGAGGCGAAGCCGAAAATATGTCATTCTTTCTTTTTGGGCACGCTCAAAATTCCTTCATGAATTTTGGCGCCCAAAAACTGCAAAGCAGTTTTTCGGGACCTGCACTTTTTCTTTCTTCTTAAGAAAGAAAAAGGGCGGATAGCAACAGAGATTATATCCTCCATTGTCTTTATGTCAAATTTTCCCGTGTTTATTATCAAATCATAAATCCCCATATCATCAAGGTCTATGCCGTAAATTTTCCGGTATCTGATTTTTTCGCTTTTTTCCCTTTTTGATATATGTTTTTTTGCTTCTGAAATTTTGCCTATCTTATCCCTTTGCATTATCCTTTCCGCCCTCACATCCAGAGGGGCGTTCAGCCATATTGCAATATCCGGTTTGAGAAAATATGCAGACAGCCGGCCATCAATAATGC
>JAKFXM010000225.1 GCA_021731385.1 Methanobacteriota archaeon | reverse complement strand
GGGCTGAAACTGACCTTTACATCCTCCGGCAGTTTCTCTACCACCCTTTTCTGGATCTCAAACTGCCTTTCATTTACAAAAGAACCCAGGTGCAGGATTCTCGTCCTTTTTATATAATCAGAATTAATGTGACGAATCCTAATCATGCTGTTTACTCCGGGATATGGATATAATGTCCTTTCACCATTGCTATCAACAAAGCCGATAATTATCCCCGTTCTTCCATCAATTTTGACTATCCCTCTTGTATCAACCCCATCAGCCCTGAAATCCTGCAGAATCCTCTTTCCTTCGGCATCATTTCCAACTGCACCTATAAAACCTGTCTTTAGACCAAGCCTTGCCAGTCCTGCAATCGTATTTGCTGCAGAGCCGCCTGATGCCTCTCTTACACCCTTTATCTCTATATGTTCGCCCTCTTTAGCAATCCTGTCAACGCTGTAGAGTTTGTCAAAATTCAATGCGCCGAAACCTATGACATCCATTCTTAATTTAATTTTATGAATCACTGCTTTTTAACAACCTTTCAGGTAGTTTAATTCTTTCCAGTCTCTGCTGGATAAGTTTTTTATCCGGGAGTTTGGTTCTATAAACAGAGATCTTTATTGGTTTGTGGGTTTTACCTAATGTTAAGCGAACAATACTCTCTTTCTTAGAGCGACAGAGAATTAAACCAATTGACGGATTTTCATGCGGAAGTTTTATCTGCTCATCAAGGGCGGCAAGATAAAACTGCATCTTCCCGACATATTCGGGTTTGAATTTGCCTATCTTAAGTTCAACTGGTACAAGACATTTAAGTTCCCTGTGAAAAAATAGTAAGTCGATTCTAAACTCTTCCTTATCTATAACTACCGGATATTCCTCACCAATGAATGATAGGTTCTTGCCAAATTCCAGAAAGAAATCCCTGAGATTGTCAAGGATTGCCTTGCGAAGTTCCTTTTCAGAGAAGGTTTTTGACAGATCTAAGAACTCCAGGATATATTCATCCTTTAAATGGCGATGAATATCATCCAATGGAATGGCAAGTTTATCCTGCTCTATTTTTATCAGTTTATCCGGTTTTTGAGAAAGGATGAATCTTTCAAAATAGGCCGAGTCAATTTGTCGTTGAAGTTCTCTATAAGACCATCGTTCTTTAAGACACATCTTTAAATAGAATTCTTTCTCTTCAATGGTTTTTGTTTTGTCTAAAATAAGCACATTGTTTGACCAGCTTAATTCTCCAGACAGTGTCTGGAGAATTGGGATATCACGATAAGTCAGATAGAATTTTTTCATATACCATAAATTCTGGACTGAAAATCCGCCCTGTCCGGGATATTTAATCCTCAAATCCTGAGATAGTTTTTCAACAACTCCATCACCCCATTCGCTTTTTTCTTGAAGATTGACAATAGCCTCACCAATAAACCGGTAAAGTTCAATCAGCAGTTTATTAACTGTTGTGATTGCTTTATGCTTACTCTCCTCAACCTTCCGGATAATAGAAGAAAGCGAATTTTCGTAATCTTGTATCTGATTTTTTATGATACTTTTCCTTTCCATCCTGATCATAGAATCCTACCCCAGTTTCGCAGCATCCCCGCGAACCAATTTTCTGAATCTTTTATGAATCTCTATAATCCCTCCCTGCTTTTTTTCATCTATACCCTCCAGACAATGAAGATAAGGCATAATGAAATGTAGTTTCTTTTGGGGATGTGGCTGAGGCATTGCCTCAGACACGTGTCTGAACCCGAAGGGTTCAGCCACATGCAAACACTTTTCTTTTCTAAAGAAAAGGGTTTGCTTTCTAGTTAGAAAATCCGCTACCTCATCCGGAATTATCCCTTCAGGAATTTTCATTGGATCTGCCAGGAATTTCTCACGCCCCCTTTCCCATGAATTAACTGTTTCCATAACCTTTTCCTTTCCGCCCTGCATATAAGCATCCAGCACAATCAGGATAAATCTCATATCCGTTGATGCCATTCCGACACTGGCATAAGGTACAGCATATTCATTTCCATTGAATACTATCGACAACCCCCCTTTTGATTTCACCTCGTTCAGCATCTTGTAGTCCGTTATGCTATCGCCCACAGCAACAATCTTGTCTGGTGATGTGCCTGTTCTTTCTGAAATCCTATAAACGGCATCAACCTTTCTCTGCCCCCCGATAACCTTTACCCTGTTCATGAATTTTCCAATTTTTGTTTTTAAAATATCTTTGTAGAAGAATTTATCAAGCCTTTTCTTTATTGTAGAATTGTTATCAGGATTCGGATATAATTCTTCCAGTATGTCATTCTCTACATTCCTAACAAGCGGGAAATCAATCCCTCTTATCTCCTGTCTGTATTTATCCAACGGGAATTTTGTGCAGTAAATCCTATTCTTTGAAATTCCAATCTTTCTGCCCACATTGAATGCATGCTGCTGATAGCTTGTTGAAATTATAAAGATTTCCCAGCCAAGAGATTTTAATTTTGAGACCGTGTAATCAACGCCAGCAACCATCTTTGCCTTATCAGAGACCTTCTCTATATCCTCCTCGGATATTCCATGATAAAGAAGGAATGGAACAATCAAAGCCAGTGTATCGCCCGGTTCATAATCCTGTTTTCCTTCAAGCGTGAGAATGTCGTCATACCTGCTTAAAACCTCAAAAATTTTATGCCCTTCTTCAATCAGGCCCATGACCTCATAGGCATTGTCCTGCGGTGATAAAGGACCTTCAAGGTCAAAGCAGATTACATTGGCTGGCATCTTGGAAATCCTAGACTACCGTAATATTAATGTCATAACTACCGGCAGCAGGGTCTATGGATTTCACATCAAGGACATAATATCCCTCATGGCAACCTCCTGCAGGGCATATTGAAGAGATATCACCTGTCATGTTCCCCTTTGTGACCCTATAGATATCAGTATAAGACAACCCCGAGGAGACACCCATCCTTACAATATTGTTCTGAATCGAGATATTCTCAATATTTGACGGAATCATTATATTGATTTGTGTCTTTGACGGATGCCCGTGTGTATAGATGAAATCAGCCGCTTCTCTGATCCCTTCCACGGCGCGAGATGTGGCATCAGCCCCAATCTGCGTATTTGAGCTTGTAATCATGGAATTTGTCACATAGAGTATAGCCGCAAAGATTCCAAGAGATAGCGCAAGCATTACCATGTACTCAAGGGATGCCTGCCCCTTCTTATTTTTTGGTATTTTCATTTCACATAGACATTTCACATAGACTATAAATATATAATTCCTAAAGATTAATATATATGTTTTATTGGATGTGGTTAACATGAAATATGAAACTATTTTGAGCGAATATGTGAATTATGGAAGAAATAAATTCCTGGAAGTAGCTAAAAAGAAGGTTATGCCAGAGGAAACGATATTCCTGAACATCTCAAAGGGCTATTACACCCCTGAGGGGGAGAAGAGGTATCAGGGGGGGCTTGGATTTCCTGATGAAAAGGAACTTGTGGAAGATCTTATAAAAAAACTGCAGATAATATCCCGACAGGAGTGAATTTCATTGGTGAATCCAATAAGTGAAATTTAATATGCACTATCTCAAAGAGATAGTGCGTAGTGATGATCAACCTTTCAGAAGGTTGATCTTATAAAAAAACTGCAGATAATATCCCGGCAGGAGTGAATTTCACAAATAGAACCAATTAGAGAATTTCGGGTTCAGAAGATTGTGCCTCAGTAGCTCAGCCTGGTGGAGCGCCTGCTTGGTATCTATGTATCAGGACAAACAGCAGGAGGTCCCGAGTTCAAACCTCGGCTGGGGCTTATATGCGAAAGTTCAAATCTCCTCTTGTTTATAGGATTATTTAAGGAAGGCTTTAGTAATAGGTGAATACATGTTTTTTATGGCTTGCCCAAAAGATCGGGTGTTTTTAATGTTCGTATACCATTAATAATACCATTATACTATTTTTAGTCCCTAAAAATATATTATTATTCAAATAAGCCTAAAGAAGGATATATTAACTGCTTAAAGTTACAACAAGACCGTATGTTCCTCCAAGTCTATTTAAATAATAGTTTCAAAATTATTAATATTAAATAACCTCTACTTATATTTGGTGTGATAAATGAAAGGTATAGAGATAAACGACAGAAACAAAGAAACAATTTTTGAGGTTTTAGGTAAGTGTGTGGATAGTGAAGGTTATATTATAGAAAAAAGAACCAAGGAACGCGTAATATGTCCCTATTCTAAGACGCCCATACACAGTTCCAGTTTTTCAATAATGCCGGGGTCATTTATATTCATTAACAATTACTCTTATTGTTTTACAGAACATATTGCAAAACATGGGTTTTAGGGTTTAATTTTAGTAATTAAGATGCAAAATCCGAAGGATGGAACTACTTCTGATCCAACCAAAAAGGCACTAGCAATAGCAGTAATTGAGGGCATCATAAGAAAATTTAACATAAGTCGACTTACATCCCCTGAGACAATTTATTCCGCTATTGAACAAATAATAGCATTTCTCAAATATGTCCCACCAGAGTTAAGGGAAAAAGCGGTTGAAATTCTTAAGAGCTTATGGAAACGTAAATTTGTGTTATTTTCGACTGAAAAAGAAAAAGCAGAAGAATTAACAAACATACAAATAGAGGACCCTAGACTACTCAATCTCTATGGTATTATCGGCCCTACAGAAAAATCAATTATTCTTCAATCAATTTCTATAAAAAGATTAAACGAAAGAGGGCTTCACGAATATGCTGATAATAGAAAAGACGAAATTGTTTCCCGCTATCATTACTCTGGGGAAGTTATATGTCAAATGATAACAACAGGAGACATAAACATTATACTTGATGAACTGGATGATAAGGAGAAGAATGAACATAAGAAGAGACTTTTTGAATGGTGGGTTGAAAATTATCACAATGTTTCTCTTATGGTGTCACCCTTGGAACTAAAACATCCCGATAAAATAAAAGAAAAAATCATTAAAATGGCTGCATCAACCACCAGAAATTATTTATTAATCCATCTAACTGCTACACCTACGGGTTGTGATTCTATAGACGATATAGTTTCAGAACTAAAAGAAGAAAGGAAACTAACATATACTGATTTAATAACTACTAATGAATCATCCGGGTTCTACAATACCATAACAATCAGACTAATATTCTCTGGTAATTTAGATATAACTAAATAGCGTTATACTTGCGATAATTGTCGTAGTTGTGATAACGTTGTGCTTAATTATACTGATGCGCAAGAAATAGATTGGACTGCACCTGGACTACACCTTATTCATGCATAATGTTAAGCTATACATCTATTGGATGAACAATTCAGAGGGTATTAATATTCAAATTATTTAAAGGGGCTTTTTCTTTTATTCCAGAAACCAATATAATAACATGCCTGTAAAAAGTGCGATGCGTGAGATTGTAGGTCATGTAGGAAACATTATAGACGACCTGAAGGACCCTGAGATAAAGGTTATGATAGATGTCATCAGAAATTCCGAAAGGGTATTCCTCATGGGCGCAGGCCGCTCAGGGCTCGCGTCAAAGGCATTCGCAATGCGGCTGGTTCAATTGGGCCTTACTGCATATGTCATTGGGGAAACAGTAACCCCCGCAATGACGGAAAAGGATCTTCTGATAGCAGTTTCCGGCTCTGGAGAAACAAAATCAATAATTTCTGCAGCAAAAACGGCAAATGGCATCGGCTCAAAGGTTCTGGTAGTTACTTCCTATCCCGAATCCAGTCTTGGGAAGATATCAGATTATATCATGCGGGTAAAGGGTAAAACAAAGATAGATATAGAAAAGGACTACATCAAGCACCAGCTCGAGGGGACGCACACATCCCTTACCCCCCTGGGAACACTTTTTGAAGACACAGTGATGATTTTCTTTGACGGGATTATAGCAGGATTAATGACTCAGTTGGGCAGAGAGGAAACCTATATGAAGAAAAGGCATGCTACGCTGGAATAATTCCTATTGAACCCCGGATATCAAAATTCCCGCAATCCCACCCAATGAATTCAACTGCTGACCCGCCTCTGATTCGTGATTCACTCAGCCTTTTTCTCTTTAGAAAAGAGAAAAACGCTGGCGAAAAAGAGAAAACAATTTCTAGTTGT
>JAKFXM010000014.1 GCA_021731385.1 Methanobacteriota archaeon | reverse complement strand
TTTTGATTTTCCCAATTCTTCTTGCAGTATCTACTCTTTTTTCAAGCAATTTTACAATTTTTCTATCAATCGCATCAATCCTATTCCGTAATTTTCCTATTTGTTCCATTCCCCGACAATATCTATATCATCCCCGCTAACCTCTGTAGTCCTTTTTCTTATCTTTACTGTAACAGGAAGCCTTACAGCACTTCCAACAATTATTGCCTCTCCTCTTGAAAGCGAAGGCAGATCTCTAACTATGTCTTCTGTTACAGTCTCTACAGACTGCCTGATGTATTCCTGATCCGATGGATTTACAATCTTCATTATTATCTGGGTATTACATTGGGAGAGTACATCTGCATCCAGTTTATTCGGCCTTTGACTTACAATGCAAATTCCAACACCAAATTTTCTTCCCTCCCTCGCTATCTTCTTCAATACATTTCTCGAAAGTATTGGTCTGTCCTCAACGCTCCTTGGTGCAAAATTATGCGCCTCTTCAATGATGATAAATGTTGGTATTTTCAGATTTCCGTCGCCTTCCCTGACATACATCTTTCTTCCCTCGAATATTCTCCTCCCTATCGTAGCTACCACAGTTTCTGCAACCCTCTCATCCGCATCACTCAGGTCAATTACGGTCAACTGGTTTCTGACAACAATATCCCCCAATTCTGTACCCTCCATGTCAAAAATCCCCATCCTGTTCAGTCTTTCTATTCTTCTTATCAAGGCACCTATCGTTGAAAGCCCCACTTTTTTTATAACATCCTTTATCCCGGTTTCAGGAAATATATCTGTCTGTATGTCCTTTCCCTCCTTTTTGTCGTACATTATGTTTAGTATCCTTATGATGACCTTGAGGTCGTACTTCTCGTAGAATTTGGATGCTATGCCTAAAACCTCTTCAAGAAGGTCCCTTTGCGGGTCCGTAATATCCGGAATGAGATTTGCAAAATCGCCTGACCTAAGTGAATGTGCCTCTATTTTTATCTTTCTCTCGCCTTTAATGCCATAAACCACGGTCTTAGAATTCATAAATTTTATGTTTTTGTATTCCCCATGAGGGTCAAAGACAATGACCGAACCCTTCTTTTTCAGCAATTCCTCTATGATGACGCCTATGGTATAACTCTTCCCCGCGCCGGTCATCGCAAGCACCGCGCAGTGCCTTGAAATCAGGTCATTAATGGATACATGCACAGGAACAGTATTTCTCGTTGATATGGTTCCGATAAATGCGGATTTTTTATCGTCTTGTCTCAGTATATCCTCAAGCATCGCGTCATCAGCAAGATTGACAATAGCCCCTGGTTTTATCCCGTACCTTGGTAATTCTATCCCGTTCTCATAGACATAACCCAGGATTTTTACTGTTGGAACGGGGTATTCGCCTTCCGTAAGAAGTATATCCCCAAGCCTAAGGTCTCTTCCGAATTCATCAGGCAACAGTTCATTTGATATTGTTATCTCCTTTATAACACCAAGAATATCCATATTTGTAACAGATTCTTTCACTGATACGAATTCATCCCTTTTGACATATTTTTCCATGCCCTCCGTTATGACAAACCTAAATCCCCTTAGCGTAGTTGCCCCTATTACCTGTCCAATCTCCATTTCCACCAACCCCAGAATTTTCCCTGTTATCTAGAAGAATTTTAGCCCCTTTGGGGTTAGGGGGGCTATTTTCTTTTGGGAATCAAAACCCTTTTCTTTCCAAGAAAAGGGTTTTGTACCTGTCCAATCTCCACATGTTAAATATGTGTCTTGCATGAATAAATTAACATTATGAAAACTGCATTAATTATAGGAAGATTCCAGCCATTCCATTTAGGGCACTTGAAACTTATTGAAATTGCTGCAAATAATGTAGACAAATTAATTATAGGTATAGGGAGTTCACAGGAGGGCAATACAAAAGAGAATCCATTTACTGCGAATGAGAGAGAGAAGATGATTAAAAATTCCGTTAATATCAAAATTCCGTATGAAATTATTCCAATCCCGGATGTTAACAACGATAAAATCTGGGTTTCGCATGTCAAAAAATTGCTTCCTGAATTTAATGTTGTTTATACAAATGGGAAATTGGAAAGAAATCTCTTCAGTGATGCCGGAATTGAGGTAAGATCAACAGAAATCTTCAACAGGGATATGTATTCAGGGACTGAAATCAGGAGAAGGATGGTTTCTGGAGAGAATTGGGAATATCTTGTTCCGAAGGGAACTGCTGAGACAATAAAGAGGATTGGTGGGGTTGAAAGGGTGAAGGGGCTATATTCAGTTTAATTTTTTTTGAATTATTTATTCATTAATAAAATCCTTCAATCTCCTTATCGCATATAATTTTTCTTTCTCCCCGATCCTTGCCTGTTCAACAGCATCCTTCAGAACCTGAATTGAGTTGTCATAAGCCTTTCTGTCAACAGGATACGGAAACCCGTCTTTCCCACCATGGCTGAATGAGAATTTCACAGGGTCTTTCCAGCTTGGCTCAGCACCATAGAGGAGTTCTGAAATTAGTGCAAGGGCTCTGATCTTTTTCGGGCCCATTCCCCTCAAGGATACAAGTTCTTCATAATTCTCTGGCTGGATTTCATATGCTTTTTGAAGGACTTTCATTCCATCCCTCCCAACATCAATATCAAAAACCGGATGATGCACAGGCATCGTGAATTCCGAAATTGATTTTTGACCCGAATCAGAAACTATAGGTTTCTGACCCGAATCAGCGACTTCGGTTCGAGACCTTTGGTCTCGAAACTTCGACAGCTTCGCTGTCGAATTGTCGCTGATTGGGCCCGAATTTGCTGAAAGCAAATTGGGCCCAAAAATCGCTCTGCGATTTTTCGGGCACAAAAATTCGCTTTGCGAATTTTTCTTGTTGGGCACAAAAATTTCCTTTAGGAAATTTTTCTTGTTATTATTCTTATTAAAAAAGTTTTCTAAATGTTTAGGATTGTCTTTCACAAGATCCAGGCTAATTTTTCTATTTTCTTCACTATCTTTGGATGTCATGTCAAGCACATGGCTTTCAATTTTATCGCAAGATATTCCCGCATGCGGCTCTTCAACAAAACTTTCAACGCCTTCAGAAATCCAGTGATAGCGGCGTGCGTAATCATTATTCATCCCCTGCTGAACGACTGCCCATTTTCCATTCCTGGTAAGGAAGAGGCAGTGATGATACAACTGATAGCCGTCCTGAACACAGGAATTGTCAACCTTTGCGGACATCCTGCTTGCATAGGCAAGTTCTTCGATTTTCTCTGAAGATAAAAAAAAGGAATTTCCAAATTCCTCAATCTCTTCGGGGGTTTTTCTTGCTGTACTGCCTTTACCCCCGGCGACCCTAACCCCAAGTTCCTTAGAGTTAATTGCAACCTTTAAAGCACCGCAGGTTGTGGTAGTAGTCCCTGAAGAATGCCAGTCGAATCCAAGAACACAGGAAAGTGCCTGGAACCAGCACGGATCTGAGATTCTTCTGAGAAATTCTTCCTGCCCGTGTTCATATATCAGAATCTCACCAATCCCCTCAGCAAGTTTCACCATCCGGCTGAAAAGCCATCCTGGTGCACTTCCGCCATGAAGCGGAAGATTTACAGTTCCTGTGCGTTTCATTATTCATTACAAAAACCCCAACGCCTCATCAATCCTGCCTAATTCTATTCCTGTAGTTCTGAATCCGGTTATATAACCATGAGAATTCGCAATTATTCCTGACTTCACAAAAGGAAATCCAAAATTTACAGAGCCGACATCACCCTTTACCCCGAAGATGTCTGAAATTTTATCAATTTCATCCTTTGCATCCGGGTGTACCACAAATCCTTTATTTGTGGCAATGCAGCAAGCACCAACCTCTCTGTGGTTTGCTATATAATCCCTGACTATCTCTACACCCAGGATATCCTTAACAACCTTTGTATCTGAAATGTCATGACTTACAATTGCAGATTTATCATTGCACGTTATCATGTTTCCAATTGCAGTGTATTTGTCGAAAAGCCTGCCTATATTGATGTCTGCACCAGATTCAATCAGAAATCTCCTGATTTTATCAATCTCCTCGTCAGAAACACAATACGGAACTAATAAACCATTTGAATTTCCGGCACAGAAGAGTCCAACGAGGTTTGTACCGTAGATCATTGTCTTCAGTAATGGGACATTCAGTGCATCAATCTCTCTGAAATTCCTTGACAATATTGCATATCTGTCTGTTGCTAGACCAAGTAAACCTACAAAATCCTCGCCATTTACGCTTACCTGCTGTAGATGCATCGTAGTTTATTCTGTCAGGGTTGCGGTTAACTTATCTCCTTCTTCCATTACCTTAACCTTGACCCTTCTTGGGGGCTTTTCAATCCCTCTTGCCCACAACTCCTCACTTATGGACGGATCAAGCCTTATATTATCAGATTTTGTATGCCTTGCAAGGAATTCCTTTACGATCCTCACTGCCTTTTTTGCCCTGTTCGATCTTGGTCCCTCATAAGCATCCCTTAGCGGAATTGTGTATAATTTGTCTGCCATTTTAATCTAAGGTAATTACGCATATTTTAATGAAATTTGTTTTTCAAGTATCACCTTTAATTCTTTGATGGAGTTAATTAGTTCTTTGACATTAGATTCCAATTTTAGAGCATCTTCTAAACATTCAATTGCTTCTTCATTTCTTTTAAGCAAGGCAAGAATTTTTCCTTTTGAATAAAAGGCGCTCATATTCTCAGGATCTAATTTAATAACTTTATTATACAATCCTAATGCACTTTCTAATTCACCTCTTTCTTCTGCTGTTATAGCCTCAATAAATGCTTCCTCACTTGAGAATATAGATTGAAGTTCATGAGTTTCTATTATATCCACATCTCTAAAAATATCAAATACATGATTTAAGTTATTTTCGTGTCTTCTATAGTCGAATCCCCAAATGTTTTCACTACCACCTGTTATGGCTACAACTTCAGTGCTATTCTCATCCCTCTTAAATAATTTTACAAATAGGATTGCTTTTCTTGCACCATGTTGAATAAAAGCTAATACTCCTGCACCTGAGAACATACCTACCAAATATAACAATTCTGCTTGGTCTTCTGCTCTGTTTTCAAAGAGTAATTCCCATTCACCCAGAGTTTCTTTTATTTTGTTATATACTTCTTTGATATTTTTTTTGACTAATTTACTTTTTTTATCATACTCCACCATTTTGGCTCATTCCTCTATTTTTCTTCCTTTACATACCCTCTTTCTTACCAAATTTTATTTCAATGGGTAATTATTCCATCATCTTATATAAGTTCTTGTATCATTACTGCCAACCGCAGGTTCCTTCTTTTCTATCGAGACATGGGGTGTTGGTATTGGCGCCGGAAGCTGGACCTCCCGCGAAAGTATAACAGCCTCCACCATGCAGTTTGCAAGTATTGCATTATGAACCTTCTCTGCCATATCCATAGGAAGATTCTTCTTGCCGCTGCGTTCCCACTCGACCATTGCCCTGTTAACTTTCTCCACTGAATCTGAAATTATAACCTCACCCTCAATCCTGATAATGCCGATATTCGGCTCGTAATTGCTGCTGAACATGAAATTTATTGAAAGTTTATTGTCTGTCCTTGAAACTGCAGTAAGTGTAGAGTTATTGTTCACATTTATCTGCCCCGATACGGGGGAAAACCTCCTTGCTTCTACATTCCTGTATTTCAGTTCTATGTGGGTGTTGCTATCTTCCATTTCGGTTAATATTATAAATTCAATCTTAATAAGATATAATGACAATTGTAGTTGCTACAGGAACATTTGAAATCCTGCATCCCGGACATATCCTTTTTCTCGGGGAGGCGGGGAAATTGGGCGATAAACTTTTTGTAATAATTTCTACAGACAAGAATGTCAGGGAGAGGAAGGGCAGAATTCTTATTCCGCAGAGGCAAAGGCTTGAGGTCATCAAGGCATTGAGATTTGTTGATGATGCGGTTATTGGCGATGATTTGGATATTTTCAAACCAATCAGGAAGATAAAACCTGACATAATCGCACTTGGAAAAAACCAGAAATTTTCTGATGAAGAACTTGAAATTGAATTAAAGAATCGCGGGCTGACTGCAAAGGTTGTAAGAATCAAAAAATTCTGGGATGGAGAGCTTAACAGCAGCAGCAGGAT
>JAKFXM010000041.1 GCA_021731385.1 Methanobacteriota archaeon | reverse complement strand
GAAGCCTCTGCCACAAGCCTCTCGGCCACACAAAAATTCGCATAGTGAATTTTTCTTGCCCAAAAATTCCTTTGGAATTTTTCGGACCCAAAAACTGCTTTGCAGTTTTTCGGGTAGTAACATCATAGATACGAAACTCCGAAGAGTTTCGTATAAATTCATCAGTATAATCCTTTTTTCTTTTGGGAATAAAAACACTTCTCTTTGAGCCCTTTTTCTTTGGGAAAGAAAAAGTGCTTCACCCCAAAAAGAAACCATTTACATTTATCATTTTTTCTTTGGGTATGAAACACCTTTCTTTTTTCTAAAAAGAAAGGGGTTCAAAGAAAAGGGTTTTTCTACACTACGGCCGCATAATTTGTAAATTTTTACTTAATTAAGTTTTGTGCATATTAATATTATCCTAAAGATATAAAATCTGAATTCAAAAATCTTACTCAGAAAATGTTAAAATTTATACTAATCTTTCTGGTTGCATTTATCTCAACTTTTTTGTTGGTACCATGGGTTATACCAAAACTCAGGCGCGCTGGACTGGTCGGAAAGGATGTAAACAAGCCAAAAAACCCGGAAATCCCTGAAATGGGCGGATTTACGATTATTTTTGGATTTTGTATGGGCGTTCTGTTAGCTATTGCGATGTCTACATTCCTGAGATTATTTGGACCAGAATTCGAACTGAAATATATGCTCGCG
The DNA here is from genome assembly GCA_021731385.1 of Methanobacteriota archaeon. Classification (GTDB taxonomy): domain Archaea; phylum Altiarchaeota; class Altiarchaeia; order IMC4; family QMZM01; genus JAKFXM01. The sequence continues at coordinate 5,464 of JAKFXM010000041.1, read as the reverse complement.
GCATTGCTTACAATCCTGATTATGTCGTTGATAGGAATATTTGACGACCTATTTGCCATGCATCAGGCGGTAAAGGCAGCTCTGCCATTATTTGCCGCATTGCCATTGGTTGCTGTAAAGGCAGGAGAAACTGTCATGACAATACCTTTCCTTGGACCTGTTAATTTTGGAATTTTTTACATACTCCTTCTGGTTCCGATAGGCGTAACAGGGGCGTCAAATGCTACTAATATGCTTGCAGGATTTAATGGTTTGGAAGCCGGGATGGGTTTAGTCGCCATATCATCGCTTGCAGTAATTGCCTGGATGATAGGAAGCGCGGAAGCCCTCATACTCCTTCTTGCAATGAGCGGTGCGCTTTTAGCATTTTTGTATTATAACCGGTATCCCTCAAAGATTCTCATAGGGGATATAGGGACACTTACTATAGGGGCTGTTATTGCATCTTCCGTAATCATAGGAAATTTCGAGACTGCGGGGGTAATAATGATAATTCCCTATTCAATTGATTTCCTCATAAAGGCAAAAAATGGGTTTCCGGGCAGGAACTGGTGGGGCGAATTCAGGAACGGAAAATTGTTATGTAGGAAAAATCCTGTTGGTTTATGCCAGACAATAATGAAATTAACCGGCGGAATTTCCGAGCGGGGGCTGGTTCTTGCATTAATCTCTACAGAAGCTATTTTTGGAATTATCGCAATTTTATTATTCCTGAAATACTTTGGGTGGTTGTATATTCTTTGAGGTGAGATTCATTGGGTGAAATTCATATTAAGGGTAAGGACACTTCCTATTTTTATGAAGTAATAGTCGTTGGTGCGGGGATTAGTGGCTTATTGACCGCTCTTGCGTTGTCGAAGGAAGGAAAAAGGGTTTTGATTCTTGAAAAAACCGAAAATTTGGGTGGTGTTTGCAGGTCTTATGATATTGACGGCTATCAGGTCGATACAGGGCCCCACATAATTACGAGACTTGAGCATGGTCCATTGAAGGAATTAATGAGTAAATATTTTGATGTAATTCCGAATTTCGTGCCCCACGGAAGATATTATGTACGACTAAACAGCAGAATTAAGCCATTCCCATGGAACCTGCAAGGATGGTTCAATTTTGACCTTATACCGCAGATAGACCGGATTTATCTGATGAAGACCCTTTTCGGTATTTCATACATCTTTAACTCCGGAGAGGACCTTTCAAGAAAATCTGTCGGTGATCTTGTAGGTAGTAATATCAGTGAATCTACAAAAAGATTTCTTAACTGTATGTCCTATTTTATGACCGGAACTTCTATGAATGAAACGCCTGTAGCAAGATTTCTTGACAGTGAGCATTATAAAACAACCTCTGCGGGGTTTTTAGACAAACTTTACAACATCCTTATGAAGGAGGGCGCAGTGGATCAAGCCTATCCAAAAGGCGGAATACAATCCCTGATAACTGCTATAATCTCATCATTTCCAAGAGACAGAGTAGATATAAGAACAGGAGAAAAGGTTTTAAGTATTAATTCTGGCGATAAAATAAGAGTAGAAACAACAAAAGAGGAATATGAATGTGAAACCTTAATCTATTCGGGATTTGCATCAGATATTCCCGGATTAATTGATAATCTTCCAAAAGAGCATGTTCAATCACTTAGCAAATTGCACAAGACATCTGCATTAACAATCTGGTTAGGTCTGAACAGGAAAATATTCACAAGGGACGGATCCGAGATATGGGCTGATTCTAATCCATATACATGGGCAGTTCCAATATCAAATTATGACAATTCCCTGGCGCCAAATGGACGGCAGTTGGTTGGATTTATGTCCCGGTTAGAAAACGACAATAATTTTGAAAAGGAAAAAGAAAAGGCACTGAACGCAATCTTCAGTATAATTCCTGAAATTGAAAACCATATTGAGATGACCCATCATCAGGTTCTTATTCCGGAAAAAGCGGCATGGACGATAGACACTAAATTTGCAGACATCAGAACACCTGTGAAGGGGATTTATCTTGTAGGGACTGACACAGAAAGGAGAAGCATGGGCATAACAAGGGCATCGTACTCTGTTATAAAACTGCTCTCTGTTTTAAGGGAGGATAAAGTTTTATAGATACATTATTTATTCTACGGCACTAATTTATTATCCTATGAAACCATTAGGGACACAAATCATTGCAGAATTTATATACTGCTCAAAAAATATTCTGAATGACAAGGAGGCATTAGAACGGGAATTGAAGGTAGGCATTGAGCGATGCGGTTTAGGCCTTAAAAGTTTAAGTGGATACAAATTTGATCCCGTTGGCGTTACAATCATAGCAATAATCAGTCAATCGCATGTCGGAATTCATACATATCCTGAAGCCCGTCATGCATCTATAGATATATTCACCTGCTCTACTGACAACTCTCAAACGCAAAAATTGCTGCAGTTTCTTAAAAATAAACTTAAGCCAAGGACAGTAAGGGTTATTGAGGTCCTCAGAGGGAATCCTCTTGAAATAAAGGATAAGGACTGGATAACCTCTTTTTCAGGTGCAAGACGTGGATTTGAAATAAGGTATCATATTAAGAAAAGGCTTCTGAGTAAAAAAACGAAATATCAGCGGATAGACATCATAGATAATGAAGATTTTGGAAGGATGCTTTTTTTAGATAAAGAGATACAAATAGGCGAAAAAGGTGCTCATATATATAACTCCTGTTTGACATCGCCCATTATTGAAACAAAAAAGAGTCTGGGTAAGGTAGCAATCTTGGGTGGTGGTGACGGTGGTGTTCTCAATGAACTTTTAATATATAATCCTAAAATCATTTTTTTGGTGGATATAGATAGTGAAGTAGTTGAAGCTTCCCGGAAATACCTAAAAGGTATATGTAAAAATGCGTTTAGTGACCCAAGGGTTAGGATTGTAACAGATGACGCAAACAAATTCTTGGAAAAAAATCATGGTTTTGATGTAATTATCTATGACCTAACTATGCATCCCGAAGCCATAACAAACATGGATAGGGTGGAATTCTTTAATCAAATGTTTTCAAAAATTAAAAAAAGTTTAAACGAAGAGGGGATGATAACATTACAATGCTGCTCGGAATTTGATACTGCGACATTAAGACTTCTTAAGAAATTATTACCGAAATATTTCAAGAATATAAACTTCAAAACAGGGTTCATTCCGCCGTATTGCGAAAACTGGATATTCGCATCAGCAGAAGTAAAATAGGAAATGATTCCAAAAAAAGTATTCTTCACGAAAGGGGTGGGGGTTCATAAAGACAAATTAGCTTCTTTTGAACTTGCTCTAAGGGGTGCCGGGATAGAGAAGTGCAACCTGGTTTATGTTTCGAGTATCTTCCCGCCAAATTGTAAAATAATAACCAAAGGGGACGGATTAAAGCATTTGAGGCCGGGGCAAATTGTCTTCTGCGTTATGGCAAAAAACGAAACAAATGAGCCAAACAGGCTGGTTTCTGCTGCAATTGGTCTGGCTATTCCCAATAATAAAAACCAGTATGGCTATTTATCGGAGCATCATTCCTTCGGAGAAACTGAAAAGAAGAGCGGGGAATATGCAGAGGATTTGGCAGCAACAATGCTTGCAACAACCCTTGGCATCGGGTTTGATCCCAACCGGGCATGGGATGAAAGAAAGCAGATTTACAAGGCAAGCGGCCATATATTCAGGACAAGACATATCTGCCAGTCAGCCGAAGGCAATAAAAATGGTTTGTGGACTACCGTAATTGCAGCAGCTGTTTTTATTATTGAATAACATGGAAAATGAGATCTCTTGCAACCAACCTTCTGAAAGGTTGATGCACAGCCTTTTAACAAAAGGCTGGCGAAAATAAGTGGGGTTCACTTCGTTCACCCCACATAAATTCCACTCATATAAAATTTCAATTGAATTCGCCAACAAGAAAAATTTTGCCAGCCCGAAAAATTCCAAAGGAATTGGAAAAATTCGCAAAGCGAATTTTTGGAGTTGCAGCCAAAGGCTGCAACTGCCCGACAGCAAAGCTGTCGGTTGCAAGCAAAAATTTCCAAAGGAAATTTTTCCTATTTTTGGGCCCGAAAAACTGCATAGCAGTTTTTGGGTGTGGCGGAGAACCAAAGGTTCTCCGACATATATCTGAGTGATGAAATCACTCAGCTATACCCAATTGGGCAGGGCCCAATTCGGGCCCATTGAGCCTAAAGGCTCAATCGGGAGGCAAAATTTTTGTGCCCAATCAGAGCCTTTGGCTCTAATTCGGACAGGCGAATTCCTCCCGAAAAATTCCTTTCAGGAATTTTTGGGCCCAAAAATCGCTTTGCGATTTTTCGGGTTCTTTTTCGCCAGCGTTTCCCGAATTTCTGCATCTGGCAGAAATTGGGCCCAATCAGCGACATAGTCGCTGATTCGGGTTCTCTTTATAAAGAGAAAAAGGTTGAGCGTTGATCATCATGACGGATTCAACTTCGTTGAATCCATCGTAAATTTCACTCAATTGAATTTATAAAGAATTTGAGATGGAAAATGAGATCTCTTGCAACCAACCTTCTGAAAGGTTGATCATCACCACTTACCAACCCATTACTTCGTAATGGGTTATATTGCACATGAAATTTAATCTATCCTGATACATGGGAATTCAAATCTCATTTAGTTATCATCTCACACCCATCCAACCTTCTGAAAGGTTGATCATCATGACGGATTCAACTTCGTTGAATCCATCGTAAATTTCACTCAATTGAATTTATAAAGAATTTGAGATGGAAAATGAGATCTCTTGCAACTTTGGAGGCTTATCCGGGGAATTTTCGGACCATGATACTTCAAAGATAGTTATCCTGCCGGTTCCATTTGATAAAACCAGCACATGGCTGAAAGGCTCTGAAAAGGGTCCAATGGCCATTATTGAGGCTTCCAGGAATCTGGAATTCTATGACATAGAAACAGATTCGGAGGTTTATGGGCAGGGCATATTCACGGAAAAAGAGATTATTGCTGATACCTCTGAAGAGATGATCAATAAGGTTTATGAAAAAATTAGTGATTTACTCAATGATGGAAAATTTGTTGTGACACTGGGTGGTGAACATTCTGTTTCCATAGGTGCTGCGAAAGCCCATTACGATTTTTTCAGGGATCTATGTATCCTGCATCTTGATGCTCACACTGATATGAGGGATTCTTATGAGGATAGCAAATACAACCATGCCTGTGTTATGGCAAGAATAAAGGAGATAACAAGGGAAATTATCTCTGTAGGAATAAGAAGTATGGACTCTGCGGAATTAAGGAATATCGACAGTAATAAAATTTTTTACGCGCATGAAATTTATGAATCCCGGGACTGGATAAAAAAAGTATTGGATAAACTATCTAAAAAAGTTTATATTACAATAGATCTGGATGTTTTTGACCCTTCAATAATGTCATCAACAGGAACCCCCGAACCGGGCGGATTGGGATGGTA
>JAKFXM010000022.1 GCA_021731385.1 Methanobacteriota archaeon | reverse complement strand
AAAAATATCTATATCCTGTGCACCCGGGATAGTTTGATAGAAAATATTAAGGAGGTTAAAAGAAAATTCTATGAAATCACAAACAAAGAATATTTTCTGAGATTAGACACTAACTCCTTTTTTGATTTGTTCAAATATTTGATTGATGAGATCAAGGACAGAAGGATAGTCATCGTTATTGATGAATTTCCATACCTAATAGAAGTTGAAAGAGGAATAGTTTCAACCTTTCAAAAAATTTGGGATGAATTGCTAAAAGACAAAAATATATTTTTACTGCTCTGTGGCTCAAGTATAGGTATGATGGAAACTGAGGTCTTAGCCTATAGGGCACCACTTTATGGAAGAAGAACCGGCGAATGGAAGGTTGAACCATTTAACTTCAAAAATGTAAGAGGTATGCTCAAAAAATTTTCTATTGAAGAAATCATAAAGATATGGACTATTTTTGGTGGTACACCATTTTATTTGTCCCAGATAGACCCAAATCTTTCTGTTGATGAAAACATAAAGAAGAAGATATTGACAAAGGGGGAAATCCTTTATAATGAACCTAAGATAATACTTAGGGAAGAATTCAGAGAACCAAAAACCTATATGCTTATTTTAAAATATCTGTCATTGGGTTATAATACGCAAGGGGAATTATCATCAGCAACCGGAGTGGAAAAAGGCAATCTTTCAAAATATATTTCTGTACTGGAGGAAACACAACTAATAAGATATATATTGCCATTAGGACAGAGAAAAAGAGGCATTTATGCCATAAATGAGCCGTTATTTAATTTTTGGTTCAGGTTTGTGTATCCAACCCTATCTGACCTTGAAATAGGTCTCGTAGATGAGGTATCTTCAAGACTTGTTTCTCAACTTAATGCCTATTACGGTATAATGTTTGAGCAATTGGTTATGGAACTTATAAAGTCAAAAGAAGTAAAACTTCCCTTTAATTTCAATTGGGTAGGTAGATGGTGGCACAAGGATAAGGAGATAGATATGATAGCCATTAACGAGCAGACCAAAGATATAGCATTTGTAGAATGCAAATGGCATGAAAAGGCTGATGGTAAGAAAATATTGAGGGAATTGAGAGAAAAGGCAAAATTCGTCCTGTGGAACAATAGTAAAAGAAACGAATATTACGCCATATTTGCCAAGAACTTTAAGGAAGAATTTAAAGAGCCGAATGTCTTCTTATTTGATTTGAAAGATTTTTATGGTGATAAACAATGATTGAACTAGTATTTTTTGCAGTAGGATTGATTATCCTCATTGGATTTTTCAGTTTGTTGTTTTTTGAGAAGACGAAGATCCCGGATGTCCTGATATTGATGTCCATAGGTATCCTGATGGGCTATGGATTAAAGATTGTGGATCCAAGTGTATTTATCACATTTGCCCCTTATGTAGGCGCACTTGCCCTTATAATGATACTGTTTGAGGGCGGGATAAGTCTGAAATTTTATAAGATAATAAGGGAATTGCCGGAAGCAACAGGATTTACATTGTTTGTCTTTTCATTGAATTCTATCCTTGTAATGTCAATTATGAGTTTTTTATTCAACTGGAACATCCTTCATGCCTTGCTTCTTGGGGTCGTGGTGGGTGGGACAAGTTCTGCCATTGTTATACCGATTCTGTCCAAATTGCCTGTTGATGAGAAACCCAATATCCTTCTAACGATTGAATCTACCATGACCGACGCACTTTGCATCGTAATTGCAATAACCCTGGTGGGGATAATAGTATCCGGCTCTGCTGATGCCAGAAATGTGGCAAACAGTTTATTTAGCGCATTCTCCATAGCAACTGTCGTTGCATTCATATTCGGGGTGTTCTGGATAAAAATACTTTCCAGATTCCATGGTATGCCATTTGGATATCTCCTGACAATAGCGATAATATTCATTATGTATTCAATCGTTGAATTCGCAAAGGGCAATGGCGCAATATCTGCATTTGTATTCGGCCTTGTACTTGGAAATTCTACGGATATTGCAAGGGCTTTCAGGATGGATGGAAATTTCATTCTTGATCAGAACATCAAGTCATTCCACAAGGAGGTTTCATTCTTTATCAGGACGTTCTTTTTCGTATATCTTGGCCTGATATTCAATCCTGAAATTCTGAATCTGTCCGTGATTGTAATGTCTCTTGCGGTGTTAATTGCAATCATATTGGCAAGAGTCATATCTACACGGATTCTAATCCTCAGGAACAAAAATATGAAAAATTCCGAGATACTGATAGATACAATGCTCCCAAGAGGTCTTGCAGCTGCTGTTTTAGCCGCGATGCCTGCAATAATGGCACTTCAGATGGGCAATTTTACTGAAATAGTGGTCATGACGATAATCCTTACAAACATCATGGCAACTGCAGGTTCGTTTGTCTACGAAAGGAGATTATCGCAGTCTGCACAGCCTTTGGACATCCCTTAACCCCGGATAATTTCCGCTACCATAGCCGGTCGTGCTCAATGCAGCAGCAGCATTTGCAAATCTGCCAATCTTTTCCAGATTCCAATCCTTAAGATGCCCATAGACAAACCCTGCATCAAATACATCCCCTGCGCCCGTTGTATCAACAACCCTTACCCTGAATGGCGGCACGCTAATCTGCTTTTCGGGGGTTGCTATATAACTGCCCTTCGAGCCTATTTTTAATGCAACTGCTTTTGTGCCAAATTCCTGAAGTTTATCGCATATTGCTCTTTTATCATTAAGTCCTGTTATTGCCTGTCCCTCTTTTATATTCGGAAAAAATATGTCTACGCCCTTTAGAATTCTTCTCACTAGTTTTATATCCCTCTCCGACCACCCTCCGGGATCCCAGCCAGTATCAAGGGACGTTGTCATTCCTTTGGAATGAGCAAAATTCAGGATTTTTTCTGTATTTGCCTTTAGACCCTGAAGAAAGAGGCTTGTTATGTGAAGGTGTCGTCCTTTAATTAGAGAGAAATCTATGTCCTTTATACTTAATTCGCTATTTGAGCCGGGATAGGTTATAAAGGAGCGCGTATTATCCTTAAATGTTATGGCATAGGTCAATCCTGTCTTAGTTCCCATAGATGCCTTAAGGTCAATTCCTTTGAGTTCATCTTTCAGAAAATTTTTAAATGTGTCATTACCTAATTTCCCGATAAGCCTCGTATTCAGGCCAAGTTTGCCCAATGCCTTTGCAAAATTTGCGGCACAACCCCCGGAGGTGATTGAAATTTCACCAATTATAATCTGTGAATCCTTCTCTGGCATCTCCTGGATTTTTGGTGTAATTATGTCAATATTTATATCTCCAATTGATGTTACTTCGATTTTCATGGCTCTACCGGAATTGAGATTAAATTCCATCCAAATCTGAGTGGAATCCTGATTTCCTTTTTGTATGGCTACTCTTTTTTATATCTAAAAGTATATCCCGGATATTTCCTTAAAACCTCTTTTATCTCATTGATGATCTTTTCTCTTAGGATATAATAATCTCCTGACCAAAATGTTAAATTATTTGATATTGATATAGCAACTATCTGCGAATCAACTACATCCAAACCTGTGTGATTCTCTAATTTGTTAGTCAAGTCCTTTGCTTTCTTGCCCGAATCAGAAACTATAAGTTTCTGACCCGAATCAGCCTTTTGGCTGATTGGGCACAAAAATTCGCTCTGCGAATTTTTCTTGTTGGGCACAAAAATTTTGCTTTGCAAAATTTTTCTTGTCTAGATCGTAAATTTCTGTAGTTAGGTTTCTAACCAAATCAAGTTCTTTTTCTCTGGTAGGTTTATGTGGATTCTGTTTTATTTCTTCAACGACAATTTGAGCGGTATGTAATTCTACCTCCCCAGAGGCCACCTTTTCAAATATTTTCCATACAGAGTTCCTCCTGCTATCATCTCTATCAACTGCTATCCCAAAGATATTAGTATCGGCAATAAGCTTTCCATGCTATCACCCATGAACCCTTAGGGGATAGACTTCCTGAGATATGCTCCGTGATAGTTCCTTCATTACCCTTTCCATTCTTCTCTCAAGCCTTATCTCCAGATTCTTTCTGTCTCTGATATGTCTGAAGAGTTCGGCCTGATTGGTATGAAATTCTTCCTTCCTCTTCTCCCAATCTTCTTTCCATTCCTCAAAAAATTCTTTTTTTTCCATTTCAGATCACATATACATTTTATAACCTATCGCCTTGATTCTGATATAATCTTCCAGCTGGGTTTTTTCATCTTCCACTCTTTACTAATCTCTTTTCCTAATTTCTCTAATTCATTCCATGCAGAAGAGCTCTTCTTTTCTGCCCTAACCCCCATAGTTCTTTTTATTAAAGTAATTTCAGTTTCCATGTATCCTATTTTTCTTTCTAACTCTTTCATCTTTTCCATTTCAATCGCCATAACTATATTTATTTTGGTATAATAATAGACCTGTTTTCTAACCAATAATTTATGGCTCTACCGGAATTGAGATTAAATTCCATCCAAATCTGAGTGAAATCCTGATTTCCTTTTTTGATGCAAATTTAGGCCTTGAAAAAACCTGAATCCTGTAGTTCTCTGTATCTGAAACATATATCCTGTTAGAATCAACTGCGATCCCTGCCGGATGGCAGAACTGTTCTGTATAGTTTGTCGGATTTGTATGTATCTTGCTAGTGCAGTTTTCAGTTCCAAATTTTGCGATATAGTTTCCAATAGAGTCAAAAATCTGGATTCTGCTGTTTCCTGTATCGGCAACATAGATGTTGTCATTGCTGTCCAATGCAATTGCAGAAGGTGAGTCAAATTTCCCATCCCCGGAGCCATGGCTGCCAAATGACCTTATCTGCGAGCCGTTTGGCATGAAGATCCGGATCTTATCATTTCCTGTATCGGCAACATAGATATAATTATCATTGTCTACTGCAACACCCTTTGGTGATTTGAATTTTCCGTCAGTAGTATTGATTCCGCTGAATTCACGGATTAGTTTGTTCTCCGGGCTAATGACCTTAACATCGTTATTTCCTGTATTTGCCAAATAAATATTACCATAACCATCTAACGCAATCCCGCCTGGCTCCTCAAGGTATATCTCTGTCTTTGAATCGCATACATCAAGATAGCATCTTTTGCCAAATGCTGTCCAGTTTATATTCGTCATGGTGGAATTTGTCACATTTGAAAATGTTGTGTTTGAAGTCCTTATCTCTACTCTATGGTTCCATGTATCTGTTATGTAAATCTTTGTTACATTTTTGCCGAATTCCATCAGGGAAATTCCCTCAGGCTTGTCGAATTTTCCAAGTTCAATGCCATCCTTGTCATATCCTCCAAACGTATCTAAAAATGTCCCGTTTGCATCAAATATCTGAATTCTGTTATTTATAGTATCCAAAACATAGATTGTCCCGTTACTGCTGACTGAAATTCCACGGGGTTCGTCAAATTTCCCGTTTCCAGAGCCCCTGCCGCCGAATGCGAAAATTGGTGTAATACTGGCAGGTAGTGTAGTTGATGTTGTGGTGGAAGTAGTAGTTGTAGAAGTTGTTGTAGTTGTAGAAGTTGTTGTAGTCGTAGTTGTGGTGGAAACCGGCGTGTATGTTCCATTGCATGTCTGACTGCAACCTAGATGACCTATGTCGTTCCAGACGCCGTAAATAAGGCTACAGGTGTTGTTGCTTCCGGAATTTCCGGAAATTTCCTGTAAATAGAAATCATAAGCAGAATTATTGCAGGCTGTGTTGTTTAAAAGACTACTATCAAATCCTGTTTGTATAAGAATTCCGTATTGATTATGATTGACTATATTGTTTTTTATCATATTATTTGAGGAAGAATAGAGTAGTATCCCTCCAGTATAATTTTCCAGTATACAGTTTTTTATTGTGATATTGTTATAAGAACTGCTGTATATACCATAACCAAGATCATTTTTTCCTATTAACTGTGCATTATTGCAATCAATTATAACATTGCTTGAGTTTACTATCAGAACACCGTCTAAATTTGTGTCTGATAAATTATAAATTCCGGAACACAGGGTAATATCGGAATTTACATGGATATCATCAACAGGCGTCATGCAGTTTTCCGGGCTAATGGTTAATATGGATAAATAAGATAAGAGTAGGACACCTAATATGATTTTGCTACGCAAAATTATAGCTATGAATTTCCTTTTAGGACTGTCT
>JAKFXM010000059.1 GCA_021731385.1 Methanobacteriota archaeon | reverse complement strand
TGCTTTTAGCATATTCTTTAATGGAGCCTTACTGGCTAGAGGTAAAAAGTATAGATATAATTGATCAGGATATTCCTAAGTCTTTTGATGGTAAAAAAATTGTTTTTGTTTCTGATATCCATCATGGCCCATATTTCTCCATAGAGAGGGTTAATGAGTTAGTAGAAAAGATAAACGGAGTCAATCCGGATATAATAATTTTGGGTGGTGATTATGTTCGTCAGGATTCAAGGTATATTGCCCCTGTCTTTGAGGAACTAAAAAACCTAAATGCAACTATCGGTAAATTCGGGGTTCTCGGCAACCATGACCATTGGGAAGGTGCAGAATTAACAAGGCAGGGCATGAAAAATGAGGGGATAAAGATTCTCGACAATAACGCTGAGTGGATTTCAATAAATGGAGAAAAAATTAAAGTTGGGGGTGTAGGTGATCTATGGACGGATTTGCAGGATATGAATCCTACAATCAATGATACAAAAGAGGAAGATTTTGTGATTTTGGTTTCTCATAATCCAGATTACGCTGAGGAGATTAAAACAGATAAAATTGATTTGGTTTTAAGCGGGCATACGCATGGTGGGCAGGTTACACTCTTTGGTTTATGGGCCCCATCTATACCATCAAGATATGGACAAAAATACAGAACAGGAATAGTTGATACAAAATTTACAAAGGTTGTTATCTCTAATGGAGTAGGAATGGTTGGACTTCCTGTTCGATTTTTTGCAAGACCCGAGATAATTATAATTATCCTGAAGAGTGAATAATTAACAAGCAATAAAATGGAAATAAATTCAGAAACCCAACTTCTTGGGGTAATCGGACATCCTGTGGAGCATTCTTTATCCCCAGTAATGCACAATTCTGTCTTTGAAAAATTAAATCTGAATTGTGTTTATCTTGCTCTTGATGTTGAAAAGGAAAAATTAGGCACTACGATTGATGCCTGCAAGGCATTGAATTTCATAGGCTTAAATGTTACAATTCCGCACAAGATTTCTGTTATTAAATTTCTAAACAAAGTTGGCAGAGAGGCGGAATTGATTGGTGCTGTAAATACTGTAAAATTTGAAAAGGGAAGGGCATTCGGATTTAACACGGATGGAATTGGCTGCGTTAAGGCTTTAAAGGGGGATGGCATTAGAATAAAGAATAAGTGTGTTCTTATCCTTGGCGCCGGTGGTGCTGCAAGAGCAATCGCATTTCAGTGTATTTTGGAGGGTGCAGATGTTTCAATTTCAAACAGGACAATGGAAAAGGTGGTTGAGTTGAAGGATGAAATTGGATTGAAATTAAAAAAAGAGGTTAATGTTCTTAATTTTAATTTAAAAAAACATGACCTTGAAGGAATTGATGTAATAATAAACGCTACATCAATCGGAATGCATCCAAAAACAAATTCCACGCCATTGGATGCCGGCCTTCTTAATCAGGATATTGCAGTGATGGATATAGTTTACAACCCCATTGAAACAAAACTGCTGAAGGATGCAGGGAAAATTGGGTGTAAGGCTGTAAATGGCGTTGGTATGCTGGTACATCAGGGTGCAGAATCATTGAGAATCTGGCTTGGTATAAAGGCCCCCATAGAAATCATGAAGAAAGCAGTAATTGGAAAGATTCCAGATTAGATGGCTATATTTCGCCTATCTTCTATACCCTGTGTGTCTCTCGCCATATCTCTTTGGCTTTTCCATCCACCTTATTCTTACCTTTTCTACATTAGGTATTTCTTTCTTAGTTATGTCTATCGCATTGTCAATCAGTACCCTTCTAAAATTATCATAATCTCTTGGAGAAACAAGACTTATCGCAATTCCCTCTTTCCCGGCCCTTGCAGTTCTTCCTATTCTATGGATATATTGCTTGCTTTCCCGGGGAGTATCGTAGTTGTAAACATGTGAAACATCCCTGATGTCAAGCCCTCTTGCAGCCACGTCAGTGCATACGAGAACATGGGCTTTTTTTGTATGAAATTGCCTCATTGCCATATTCCTTTTTTCCTGAGAAAAACCCCCATGTATGGGCAATGCATCTACCCCTGACAATTTTAGATTATTTGCAACAAAATCCGTATTTCTTTTGGTATTACAAAAAACCATCACCAGTCCTGATTTCTCGTGTTTCAATAAATAGACCAATAAGGAAAATTTTAGACTATCGGGAACATCATAATAAATCTGGGTTAATTTTTTCGGATCAACATAAGATTCTGCAGAAACTTTAACAGGGTCCTTCATGTATTTCTTGGCAAGATGAGCGATATCTGCCGGAATTGTAGCTGAAAACAATAGTGTCTGCCTTTTCATGGGGCATTTCCTTATTATTTTTTCAACATCATCTATGAACCCCATATCCAACATTCTGTCTGCTTCATCTAAAACAAGGATTTTTACATTGTCTAGTTCAATCGTTCTTCTTTCAATATGGTCCAGCATTCTTCCCGGCGTTCCTATTACAATATCTGCTGTCCTTAATACCCTGATTTGTGGACTAATTGACAAGCCTCCATAAACAGCAACAATTTCCAAAGGTTTGTATTTTGAAAATTTCGTTAATGCCTTTGCATTTTGTTCTGCCAGTTCTCTTGTCGGGGTTAAAATCAGGGCCTGAATTCCTTTTCCTCTTTCTGAATTTTTTATAATGCCCGAACCAAATACAAGTGTCTTCCCGGAACCCGTCGCAGCCCCGGCTATGACATCCTTTCCAGCGAGAACCAGAGGAATGGATTTCTCCTGTATCTCTGTTGGTTTTTCAAAATTTTCCTCTTTTATAGATTTGAGGATGGGCTCTATAATCCCCAGTTTTCTAAAATATTCCATAATTTATCCAAGAAAAAGTATATGCCTTTTTCTTATATATGTTCTTAGTTTATAGATTCATAATTAAATAAGGTTAAAAATAGTTTGTAAGTTTTTATATCAACCTCCTTTACCTTTTCATGACGAAATTGTTTGCTGAAATACTTGGCTGGTATGGTGCATTTGCAATAATCTTAGCTTACGCCATGATTAGTTTTGCGGTTATCGGCGTAGACAATATAATTTATCAGATTCTAAATCTTACAGGAGCGATTGGCATAGTTATTATTTCCCTATCAAAAAGGGCGTATCAACCAGCCACCCTTAATATAATTTGGACAATTATTGCATTTATTGCTTTGATAAGAATTATTTTCTAATTTCTCTTCGCTATCTGATAGGCCAAAACAGCTGCCCCATATCCATTATCTATATTCATCACTGCGACAGGGACGCAGGAATTAAGCATTGTAAACAATGCCGCCTTTCCTCCTTTGCCTGTGCCGTAGCCCACAGAGGTTGGAACACCGATGACAGGAACAGAAACAAGTCCTGAAACAATTGATGGGAGCGCGCCTTCCATTCCTGCTATTACTATAAGTACCTGGCAATTTTTCATATTCTCAAGTGCTTTAAAAACCCTCTGAATTCCTGCAATCCCTACATCATAAGTACAGATTACATCGCAGCCAAGCTCCTCTGCAATTGTTTTGGCCTCCTCTGCAACATAAATGTCGGATGTTCCAGCTGTCAGAATTCCAATACTGCCATTCTTTTTTATGCCAGAATTAAAATTTTTCCTTTTTATGACCAGTACCTTGCCCTTTTTGTTATGGAGAATAATGAATTTTTTTCTGTCAATTTCTTTGATTACTCTTTCTGCTTTTTCTCCATTTACTTTTGTTATTATTATCCTTCCATAATCTGCTATGAATTTCTTTGTTATCTCAAACAGGTCATTGCTGCTTTTTCCCAGCCCGAAAACAACCTCGGGGATTCCGCATCTTTTTTCCCTGTTTCCGTCGGGGTTTATGATAGAGGTCATATTCTTAGAATTTTCAGAACATTTCTCAATTCATCTACTGTCAACTGCCCCTCAGCAGACTCCTTTCCCATTTCCACAGACGCGTAGGTCAAATAGGACCCAAGAACTGGCGCAATAATTCTTGAAATTTTTCCAATCTTACCCATTGAAACTGCAATTACCGGAATTCCTATTTTATTTTCAACCAATGAGTACATGGTATTCAGAACATCTGCATAATTCTTGGGCATGAATGCAACCTTTGCGATATCCGCTCCGGCAGCCTGCTCCTTTTTGAGTATTTTTAGGATAGCCTTTCTCCCGGGGGTAGAATTGAAATCATGGTATGCGATTATTACCTTAACCCCCTTTTCCCGGGCTTTTTTTATTAACATATCCCTCAGGGATTTTCTTGTTTTTAATTCAATTGTTAAGTAACCGGAAAATTCAATTGCGGATAATAAGATTTCTATCCTTTCCTTTTCACTGCCTTTAAATTTCCCGCCCTCCCATGAAGGCATGCAGGTTGATATTTTTAATTTGCTTATATCCCTTATTTTTTCAATTCCTGAGAAATCATTAAGATAATCCAGTCTCAATTCAACCATACCGGAGTCTACTGAATTCGCAACCTTTATCATCGCGTCTATTCTGGGTTCTGTTATCGGAGTGCAAATCATTCTATATGTATTTATTTATAAATAAGGAATATTATTACAATATTAAAATGACAAGGATAATTGGTGTTGTTTCCGGGAAGGGTGGTGTTGGTAAGACGACAATAGTCTCTAACTTGGGTGCTCTTTTGGCGCAGGAGGGTAAGGACGTTGCTGTTGTTGATGCTAATATTACCGGGGCTAATTTAGGCCTCCATTATGGACTTATCTCTTATCCCATATCAATCCATGATGTTATGAAAAATAATGCCTCAATAACAGATGCAGTATACAAACATTCTTCTGGTGTTGATATTATTCCTGCATCACTTTCATTTGAGGATGTACTAGAAACAACCCCAAAAAACATAAAAGAGGGGCTTAAATCATTAAACAAGGACATTATACTTGTTGATGCCGCTACGGGTTTGGACAGGGAAACCCTAAATGCAATAGAGATGTGTGATGAACTGATTCTTGTAACTCACCCGGAACTTCCGACAATTTCCGATGCCTTAAGAACAAAGACAATTGCCAAAAAGTATAACAAAAAGATTCTGGGTATAGTTCTGAACAGGGTAACCGGGAAGGATGCATTAAAAAAGGACAACATATCCTCATTTTTTGAACTGCCGGTTATAGGCGTGATTCCTGAGGACCATATAATAAGAAAGTCAATAGAGGCAAAAAACCCTATTGTCCTGCGGCATCCGGACCATAAGATAAGTTCAGAATTTAAAAAGATTGCCTATAACATCCTCGGCAAGAAATTCAAAGCCAAATCAGGTATTTTGGAAATGGTAGTAAATGCGATACGGAATGATGTAAATTTCCTGGTTGAAAGTTATAAACTTAAGTAAGGACTTTGTAATCTCGGAATCTGCAGAATTTGCATCTTCTTTTTTTTCGCGCCTTAGAGGGCTAATGCTCTCTCAAAAAAAAGACATAATTCTTGTCTCACCGGGAGAAGACATTTCATCTTCTTCAATACATATGTGCTTTATGAGGTTTCCAATAGATGTAATCTGGCTGAATTCAGATAAGGTTGTTGTTGATATAAAAAAGAGGGTTTTGCCTTTTAATCCATTTAACAGAAAAACCTGGAGGATCTACAAGCCAAAAAAGGTTGCAAAATATGTTATCGAACTGGGGATAGGGAATTCTGATGGAACGGAGATTATGGATTTAGTGGAATTCACAAAACCGCACTGAAAGGCATATAACGCCGTCCCTAATTTCATCAAAGGGTATAGTTAAAATCGACAATTGATTATGAAATCATATTATCTCATCCATACAACAAGTCTGGCCCTTACTGTATCATGCATGGATTTCACAGGCACTGCTGACGGGATTATTGTCATATTTGTTGAATTGAATTCCATGCCGCTTATAAGATTTATTACTCCATTATCATCTGGATCCAATTTCACAAGAAGTCTGTAAACGGCATCATCTATAGAATCACCGGTATTCATGTAACCATGATTGCTTTTTGTATAATTTAGCTTTTTCCTGCCGGAATAATCTCCGGGTATCAGGATACTCTCATTTGCAGTTTCTCCTGACAGTGTATCATGCTCTATTGTCCAATTGCTGCCAACTGCCGTTCTGAAAGAAGTTCCATAACTGACATTTGATATCGTATATGTCTTGTTTAGAAGCCATGCCATTGAGGCAAATTCATC
>JAKFXM010000179.1 GCA_021731385.1 Methanobacteriota archaeon | reverse complement strand
GTAGAATATCCTTTAATTACACCCTCTGTCTCAAGATTCCTTCTTATCTTGCCTACTGCCTGTGCAGTTATACCAAGTTTCCTTGCCATATCTGCATCAGATGCGCGTCCATTTTCTATAAGAAACTTTAAAACCCGTTTTTCATTCCTCGTCAGTTTCATTATGTAACTTATTATGTATTATAAGTTTAAAAAGTGAACCTTGATTATTTATCTCTGTATTCTGCTATGTTATCCTGGAGACGCATCCTGACTAAATAGGATTAAAAAATTCCCGATAATTAGATAGAAAAATTATGATGAAAAGTTTCACAGAATTTCCAAGGATTAGGGAATATGATGCATGTGCCATCGCAGGCATATTCAACTTGGACAAGAAAGTGATACAGGGGGATAAGATTGCTGGTATGATGTCTGTAATGCGGGAGAGGGAGAATGGCTTAGGTGCAGGCTATGCAGCATATGGTCTGTTCCCCAAATTCAGGGAATATTACTGTTTGCAGCTTATACTCGACGATATGGAAGCAAAGATAAAGGTTGAGGAATTCCTGAAAAACTATGCGGACATAATAAGGGAGGAGAATGTTCCTGTAAAAAAGGATGTGTTCAGGGAATACCCTCTTGTATGGAGATTCTTCATAAACCCAAGGGATTTGAAGAATCCTGATGATGCCATAAAAGACATAATGATGCACATAAACTGCTACATTAAGGGTGCATTCTGCCTCAGTGGCGGTAAGGACATGGCAGTCTTTAAAGGAAATGGCTGGGCTACAGAGATTGCGGACTTCTATAAGATCAGGGAAGTAAAAGCCTATATGTGGTCTGCCCATTCAAGGTTTCCTACAAATACGCCCGGCTGGTGGGGTGGGGCTCATCCTTTCTCTCTATTGGGTCATTCAGTCGTCCACAATGGAGAGATCACGTCATATGGAACCAATGCTAACTACCTAAAAGAATTTGGCTATGAATGTAACTTGCTTACTGATACAGAGGTATTGGTTTACCTTTTCGATATGATCGTAAGGAAATCCAATTATCCTGCAAATATAGCGCATAGAATTGCAGTAACGGCATTTTCACCCCCTTACTGGGAGGATATAGATAGAATGGACCCATTACTCGGGAAATGGGCTACTTTGATCAGGATAACCCACAAACAGGCGTTGGTTAACGGACCATTCAGCATTATAATAACTACAGACTACCCAAAGCCCACTATGATCGGGCATACAGATAGAAAGAAACTCAGACCTCTTATTGCAGCGGTTTCAGAGGATAAAAACACATTTTATCTAGGAAGCGAATTGAATGCTATACATGCGGTCGATTCAACAATGAATTTCTGGCAACCTGATCCGGGAAAGGCAGTTATTGCATCGCTAGGCGAACCAATAAGTAGGGGAACTTGCAATCCCCTTGAGGAACTAAAACTGATGTAATACCCATAGACAAAATGCAACCACGAGATAAAATAATACCAAGGTTCAGAACCGGAATAGATTTAGATAAGTGCATTAAATGCGGAAAGTGCGCTATAAATTGCACTTATGATGTTATAGAGTTCGAAAAAGAGCAGAATAAACCAGTTGTCGTAAACCAAGCGAATTGTGTAGCGTGCCAGAGGTGTGCAGTATTCTGCCCGTCAGATGCGATATACATTGAAGAATATCCTGTATCTTATGCACCTCATGCCCATTGGACTCCTTACTACATAAGGGCAATCAACGAACAGGCCAAAAGCGGCGGAGTGTTGATAGCAGGGATGGGCAATGATCGTCCTTATCCTACAATCTTTGATTACATTGTCTTAGATGCATGTCAGGTGACAAATCCATCGATAGATGCATTAAGAGAACCTATTGAGACAAGAACCTTCTTGGGTCGGAAGCCAAAGAATCTTAACATAATGGAAGTTGATGGAAAATTTATGTTGGATGACATATATCCTAATGTGATGCTGTCGACGCCTTTAATCATAGGCCATATGTCACTTGGATCGATAAGCTACAATACTTATACCTCTATCCTTAGAGCAGTCAGAGAAGTAGGAACACTCTTCGGTACTGGTGAAGGTGGACTACATAAAGACCATTGCCCTTACAAAGGGAATACAATAAGCGAGGTTGCATCAGGAAGATTTGGAGTATCTCCAGACTACCTGCAGGGGGCGGCAGTAGAGATAAAAATCGGTCAGGGGGCAAAACCGGGCCATGGAGGACAATTACCTGGAGAAAAAGTTACCCAAATTATTTCAGAAACTCGGGGAATCCCATTGGGTACAGATGCATTATCCCCTAATCCGCAACATGATATATATTCTATAGAGGACATTAAAACATTAATTGCAGCACTGCATGAGGCAACTGAATACAACGTGCCCATTGGTGTGAAGGTTGCAGCAGTAAATAACATCGCACCAATAGCTTCAGGAATAGTCAGGGCAGGAGCCGACTTCATAACAATAGACGGCTTCAGGGGAGGAACAGGTGCTGCACCAAGGGTAATAAGGGACAATACGGGAATACCGATAGAACTTGCGGTATCTTCAGTAGACCAATATCTAAGAGATGAAGGTATAAGGCATGAAATTACCTTAATTGCAGGCGGAAGTCTAAGGTCGGCATCAGATCTTATAAAAATAATAGCATTAGGGGCGGATGTTGGTATGATAAGCAGTGCTGCGTTAATTGCAATAGGCTGCAAGATGTGCCAGCAGTGTCCGACAGGTAAATGTTCTTGGGGTATTGCAACCGGAAACCCGTTGCTCGGTGAGAGAGTAGATATAAAATGGGCTTCAAAAAGATTAGTCAATCTTTTGCATTCATGGACTGCTGAAGTAGATGAGATCTTAGGTACGATGGGGATAGATTCAGTAGAAAGCTTTGTAGGAAACAGGGACAGGCTTAGGTATATAGGACCAAATCCACAGGAAGCAAAGATTCTGGGGGTAAAACATGCAGGATCAAGGTTTGAAGTCGGGAGGTAATGAAATGGAAGTTGAAACAAGAAAGGTGACAATTGATGCAGGACCCAATGGAAGGAAATTAAACTACGGGGAATTGAATAAGGAAATACGGAAGGCGGCTAGGGAGGGCTATAACTGGATAACCCTGACCAACGTCCAAGGACAGCGTTTCATAAGTGCAGGTATGAAGGATAAGTTAACGATAGAAATCTTTGGTGATGTAGGTCTTGATACCGGGATATTCTCTGAAGGACCTAATGTAATCGTTCATGGATGTTCCGAATATCTCTTAGGGAACACTCTAAACGGCGGAGAAATTGTTGTTTATGGTGATTCATGGGATATTACCGGAATGGGGGCAAGAGGGGGAGAGATTTACGTAATGGGTGATGGCGGCTCAAGGATAGGGATACACATGAAGGAATACAAGGACAAAAAGCCCGTGATAGTGTACGGTGGAAGAGTGAAACAATACTGCGGGGAATACATGGCGGGTGGAATAATCGTTGTTTTAGGTTTAGACTTCCACAATGCTCTGATAGACAATAAAAAGCCGATAACGAAAGATAACATCAACCCTGCAGGGATAAAAAATTATGGTGGGGAGATAATCCAGTCGCATCTCGGTGGGGGAATACATGGTGGCACAATCTACATAAGGGGTGATGTCCCGGATTACAGCCTCGGGGTCTATGCAACAAAAGACAATTTTACCGGAAAGGATACAAAGATACTGGCTCCTATACTTGGAAGATTTTCCGAACTGTTTAATGTACCAATGGATCTGATCTGGAGCAAAAAGTTCAGCAAAATCAGGGCAATATCTACAAGACCATTTGGGACGATTTATAACCCCAATCCAATTTAAGAAGATTCGTTCATTGATTTTTTATTTATTCTATCCCAAAGTTATCTGTGCCCTGCTTGTTCTAGAGTCAGAGATACTACCTCTTATCTTTTGTCTACGATCTGTGATTTACTCACTCTGATTGAATAAAAAATCATTTTTTTTATTTTTATATAATAAATTTATATAATAAATAGATTTATATTTGTGGATTTCTTCAATATTATTAATATAAGATTAAAAAATCTTTAATATGGGGTGAAACAATGAGCGATATAAGCGCAGCAGATACGGCATGGGTAATGATTTCTACTGCAATGGTGATGCTTATGACTCCTGGACTCGCTCTCTTCTATGGTGGCATGGTGCGCAGAAAAAACATTCTTTCAATACTTGCTATATGCTTTGCAACACTTGCTCTAATAAGTGTCCAATGGGTTTTAATAGGATATTCACTATCATTTGGAAGTGATATTTCAGGATTCATAGGCGGATTAGATTGGGGATTGATGAAGGGGGTTGGGGTTGAGGCATCAAGCTATGCAACAAATCTGCCCCACATAGTCTTTTCAATATTCCAGATGATGTTTGCAGTAATAACCGTTGGAATAATTGCAAGCGCATTTGCAGAAAGAGCGAAATTCATATCCTTCCTCGTATTCGCTCTGCTGTGGACAACGCTTGTCTATGACCCGCTAGCCCACTGGGTTTGGGGAGGGGGATTTCTAGGCAGATTAGGGGCTTTAGACTTTGCAGGGGGACTTGTTGTACACATATCCTCAGGAATCTCGGCCCTTGCAGTTTCGCTTGTTATAGGCAAAAGAAATGGATTCAGAGAATATACATTCGAGCCCCATAACCTTCCTATGACTGCCATCGGCACAGGACTTCTATGGTTCGGATGGTTCGGCTTCAATGCAGGAAGTGCTCTTTCTGCAAACGGTCTTGCGGCAAATGCTTTACTTGTCACAAACACTGCAGCATCAACAGCGGCACTTACATGGCTTTTCACTGGGTGGTACATGGATGGAAAACCAAGCATCTTAGGAATGCTCAGTGGGGCAGTTGCAGGGCTGGTAGCGATAACTCCAGCGGCAGGATATGTGGATGTCTCATCAGCTATCATCATAGGTTTTATTGCGGGACTTGTATGTTATTTCGCAGTCCTCTATAGATCAAAATCTAATGTAGATGAATCGCTGGATGCATTTGCAATACATTGTGTCGGGGGAGTCCTCGGAGCACTGCTGACAGGTATATTTGCAAGCAGCATAATAAACCCTGCCATAAGGGGTGGTCTTATTTCCGGAAACATAACTCAGTTCACAGCCCAGTTTATATCTGTAGTAGTTGTTTTAGTCTATGCATTTACAGTTACCTTAATAATAGCAAAAATAGTAGATGCAATATTTGGTTTGAGGGTAAACGAGCAGGAGGAATACCTTGGCATGGATATCACGCAACACAAGGAGAAGGCTTATGCATAAATGGCGGGGATATAAATGTACAAAATTGAAGCAATAATACGACCTGAAAAATTACAGGAAGTAAAAAAAGCCCTTGAAGAGAAGGGGTTCTATGGACTGACAGTAACTGAAGTCAAGGGTAGAGGAAGACAGAAAGGAATCAAATTACAGTGGAGGGCGGGAGAGTATATTATCGACCTAATCGAGAAAACAAAGATTGAAATTGTCGTCAGAGAAGAGGATGTTGATGAATTAACAGATTGTATCTGTCAAAAAGCCAGCACCGGAAAAGTAGGCGATGGAAAAATCTTCGTAATGCCTGTCAAAGATGCGGTTAGGATAAGAACAATGGAGAGGGGGGATGCTGCACTTGGAAATGGCAAAATCTGATTTAAATATCAACTCCATGTGTTTCCTTCATGATATTCAGGACAAGCATTGTATAGGTTCGTTTAACGTGTGGCATTGCCATGATACCTTTTATGAATTTGTCAAGGTCCTCGCGATTTTTGAATTTTGCAACAATCAATGCATCATACTCCCCCGTGACATCATATAAGGCCGATACATTCGGTTTCTTTGCAATTTTTTCTTCTATCTCGGGAAGATGTCCACCCTCGACAATAATTCCTATCACTGCCGTTAAATCATATCCTAATTTTGAGAAGTCGAGATCTACCATAAACCTCTTTATTATCCCCATCTCCTGGAGTTTGTTTATCCTGTTGTATATGGTTCCTTCTGCAACTCTGAGTTTTTCTGCTATGTTCCTGTGGCTTTTTCTTGCATCTTTCTTCAGCTCCTTTATTATACTGATGTCCAACTCATCAATTTTAGATTCCATAATAGTTTTTATAATTTTGGGTATAAAAATAATAACTTTTGTAGGTAATCAGACAAATTTTAGTAAATTTT
>JAKFXM010000203.1 GCA_021731385.1 Methanobacteriota archaeon | reverse complement strand
AACCGCACCATCAGGCATAAGAACAATCGCAAAAAGATTATGCTTGTCTCCAATAATTGATGGAACTGATGTTCTATCAAGGGTTTTTGAGATACCAAAGAAGGCAATGGATGGAAATCGTAATCTACAGTTAGAAATAGAATCCCTTACTGTGCGAAATGAAAGCATAGTCAAAGGCCGACAAGTTCTTCTGATGGACGATGTAACAACAACTGGTACATCATTGAGGGCAGGAAAATATCTAATTGGGCCTTGGTTAGGGCGATCCGGAGCTAAACTGGTAGCCATGTTTGCTCTTGGGCAAACTCAATCAGAATACAGGAGTCCGTAGTATGAAACCAATACCTATACTGGCATTGCAACAAACCCCGGGCATCGGAGCGAGAACAGTTGAAAAAATTCTATCTCTAACAGACCTATTTGAACCAAACTCTCCTTCAGATTTGGTAGAGATAATAAACTTGGCATTTGAAGAATTCGGAAGGATAACAATACCGGATATTCAATCTGCCACAGTTGGTTGGGATGAAGCCCATGAAATATGGGAACTCTCACAACAAAATAATATTCAGATAATTTCAAGAGAGAGTCCACATTATCCTAAATACCTTTTAAGGATTCCTGATTCTCCCCCACTATTGCATGTTAAAGGAAACATTGATGCTTTAAACAAAGATTGTATTGCAATTGTTGGGACAAGAAATCCAACAAAATACGGTATCACTGCTGCAAAAAATCTTGGTGCCATTTTTGCAAAGGAAGGATATGTTGTAGTTAGCGGTTTAGCCGAGGGTATTGATACAGCAGTACATCAGGGGGCGTTGGATGTCAATGGAATAACTGTAGCTGTTTTGGCACATGGACTGGATACTATTTACCCTAGTAAAAACAAGGAACTTGCAGATGCCATACTTAAAAAGAATGGTGCACTTGTTTCTGAATATTCCTGCGGTACAAAAATTAATCGTAGTTATTTCATAGCCCGTGATAGAATTCAAAGTGGTTTATCCCTAAGTGTATTTGTTGTTGAAACGGGCATAAAAGGTGGCACTATGTATACTGTAGAATTTTGTAAGAAACAAAATCGTGTTCTCATTGTTTTGCAACATCCAGCAGAGGGTAATGCTCAATTGATTTCAAATAAACAAGCAGACATAGTCTTTGAAAATGAGGATGATGTAGATTTAGTAAAGAACAAAATGAAAAATAAAAAGATGGAATTATTAACATCACATTTACCGATATCATCAATAGAATTTGTACAACCAATGCATCAAGACAAAAAGAAAAATTGCCATAGAGAACCAATTCAGATGACATTGGGTTAAGTTTACAAAGCGATAGGTGATAATCCATTATGTCATTATGATATAATTAAAGTGAAGAATAAAAAAACAGAAATTCTCTTAAAGGGCGCAATTATCGGAGCGGAATTCGCACTCTATGTAATTGTATCAATTGCAATAGGCTATTTTATCGGGAAGCAGATAAGCAGCACTGCAACAGTAATAGGGATGTTCATTGGTGCGATCCTTGGCCTTGCGATGGTTATTCATAGGGCAATAAAGATTGCTGGATGATTCTTTTTTTACTTGTAATTTAATTTAATAAAAAAATGGCAAAATTATACTATGGCAAGGATGCGGATTTGGAAATTCTAAAAGGACGGACAATTGCAGTTATTGGCTATGGAAATCAGGGTTCTGCCCAGGCACAGAATATGCGTGATTCGGGGCTTGATGTGATTATAGGTTCTGCGGGAGGAAATGGCGGAAAAAGGGCAGAAAAAGAGGGCTTTGAGGTTCTACCTATTGCAATGGCCGCAAAGAAGGCCGACATCATTCATATACTCATACCTGACGAGGTTCAGGCTGATGTTTATAAAAGGGACATAAGACAGAATCTTGATGAAGGAAATGCGCTTATGTTCTCGCATGGATTTAATATAAGATTCAGATGCATAATTCCGCCTAAGAATGTTGATGTCATAATGGTTGCTCCAAAGGGGCCGGGAATTCTTGTCAGGCAGACATATCTTGATGGCTTCGGAACGCCGGCATTGATTGCAGTAGAACAAAATTACACAAAAAATGCAAAAAAGACCGTTCTTGCACTTGCAAAGGCTCTTGGCGCTACAAGGGCGGGTGTTCTTGAAACAACATTCAGGGAAGAGACCGAGACTGATCTGTTTGGAGAACAGGTTGATCTGTGCGGCGGATCTACTGAATTAATAAAGGCATCATTTGACACCCTTGTAAATGCAGGCTATCAACCAGAACTTGCATATTTCGAAACACTGCATGAATTGAAATTAATCACGGATTTAATTCAAAAGGGCGGCATGGAATATATGTGGACATGTGTTTCAAATACGGCGGAATATGGCGGAAGGACGAGGGGCAAAAGGATAATTGACAACAATGTCAGGAAGAACATGAAGGTCATTCTTAAGGAAATCCGGTCAGGAAAATTTGCAAATGAGTGGATTAATGAACATAAAACAGGAATGAAGAATCTGAATAAAATGCGCAAACAGGATAAGGAATTGCAGATAGAGAAGGTTGGTGCAAGACTAAGGAGGATGTTTGTGAAGAGGGAGTAAATTGATGAAATTCTTGTTAGATACCTGTATTTATGGGGTTTTAGTGGACAAGAAGCACCAAGAATATGAAAATGTTAAAGCAATACTTGACTATGCAAAAAGTCACAAAGAAAAGTTTGCAACTACCTTCATTGTATTCAAGGAATTGGACTATTTAAAAGAGGAATACAAATCTACCGTATTTCCAGAATATTTTGAATCAAATTCCATAACCTTAGAATTAGCAATATCTGGCAGGCAAAAAGAAGTAGATAAACTTGCGTGGAGATACATCCAGAAATTATATGAATTTCCAAAGGAAATTCATAGCTATGAATCTGCATAGCAGATTCATATTAAGGATAAGTGATGCTGGTAAGGTGTTTGCAGATGCCGAAAATTGCTCTTGGGCATGTCATGCAAACTTGGATGTTTTTACCCGAATCAGAAAGTATACTTTCTGACCCGAATCAGCGACAAAGTCGCTGATTGGGCCCGAATTTGCTGAAAGCAAATTGGGCCCAAAAATCGCTCTGCGATTTTTCGGGCACAAAAATTCGCAGAGCGAATTTTTCTTGTTGGGCACAAAAATTTCCTTTCAGGAAATTTTCTTGTAACCCTCAATAGAAAAAACTTAGGTAATTATACACGTTTAGCCACTAAATCAGTAGTATAATTTAGTAGGATTTCAAATATATCCTCTTCTTTGTGATTATATCTGAACTCCTGTTCCTTTATGTATAATGGAAACTTTTCTGGGGATATGCCGTGGTGTTTTATCAATCTTTCTTTGGCATATGACCAGAAACCTTCCATGTGTCTGAGCGACATAGTCGCTCAGACACGTGTCAGAGCCGAAGGCTCTGCCACATTCCATTGATGTGAACCTTTCCCATAGAAAATCTTTTTGAATGATCTATCCTCAGATGTTTATAACCACAGAACATCAATGTATCATAACTCTTCCACTTGTCCGTATAGACTATACTGCCCCTCTTGACTTTCTTCACGGTCAATGAAAGTAATGTCTCGGCACTGGCATCTGGAACTATATTTACGGAAACCTGTCCATTACGCTCCATAATGCCGAAAACAGGCACTTTTCCTCCGGCACCCCTGCCACGGTTGCCCTTTCTTTTTCCACCAAAGTATGCTTCATCCATCCCTATTTTTCCTTTCAACAAGTCATCTGTTCCGTGCGTGATGATACTCTTTCTAACAACATCAACTGCTTTGAGAGCAGTAGCATAACTTATCTCAAGTTCCTTTGCTATCTTTCTTGTACTTATCTCCAATGAAAACAGTTTTATCAGCCACATCCACTGTTTTGCAGACAACCTTACTAATGATAACCATCTGCCTGCGAACTCACTAAAGTCATATTTGCACCTCTTGCATCTGTACTTTCCATTGGACAAAATATATGTGTATTTGTGCCTACATCTTGGGCAAAATTTGTGCCCATATTTACGGCACAGTTTCTTCAAGTGCCGATATGCCGTTTTCTCGCTTTTTACAAGCGACTCAAGGCTTTTTATTGACATAATCCACCATTAATTTGGTGGCTTATCTTATATACTTACCATAATGATTTATGATATCTATTTACCGTCCTCAACATATAATCATATAACAAACAACAAGGTATGTAAAATATACTACACAGAAACAAACATAATACAAGGTAATGATTGCCCCTATCAAACTCCACCAACTATGACCCTAAATTCACCAGAAAACAATAGCCAAGTTAGTAACATAAATGCAACATTCAACTTTACTGCCATTGACAACATTGATCCTTCCATCTCATGCTCACTTTATCTTGACTCTGCTCTGAATAGAACAAATAGCAGTGTTTATAATGGCAGTACAACATTTTTTGTTGTATCCAAGTTGGGTTTTGGCAATCATAGTTGGAATGTAAACTGCACTGATACGGATGGAAATTCTAATATGAGTGAACGGAGGACTATTACAGTCGGATATGTAGCAGATGCAGACAATAACGGAAAGGTAGATGACTTCGAGCTATTAGCTTATATAAGCACTTGGGCAAGTGGCAAGGTTTCTGATTTTGATTTATTATCTGCAATCGACCAATGGGCAAAGGGCTAAGATATTGAAATTCAGATACTGCAAATCCTTTTTACAGCATCTATATCAACATCAAATCCCTTTTCTGCAAAAACGCCCTTGAATGAGTTTATGAAATCTTCTGTTTCAACAATTGATTTCAGTTTGTCTAAATTTTCCCTAACCCTGTTCTGATCCCCAATGGAAACAAAGTTCTTAATTAGGCCAATATCAATATCTTTTGATAACGCGGCTATATCCCTGAAATCTGTTAGTCTTCCGGAGTGAATTTTCATGGCAATCAGAATCTCCTTTTTTGGAATTTTAGCAATAATCTCCCTTTCACTTCCAATAATCCTTTTTTTATTGGAATTTTTAAGTAAGAGATTAAAACCAAAAGAAGCACCAGTCTGCCTTACGGAAACACCATCGACAAGGAAATCAATGCTAACCTTATTCTCCCCACCTTTCTCAAATCTTATGAATCTTGATGAATATACATCCTTAATGTCCTTTGAAATCGTCTTCCTGAAACCATTTTCATGCAGTATATGCTCAAACCTTTTAATATCTTTTGAAGAGATTACTACATCAGCATCCATAGAGAATCTGTGCTTAAACGCTGAAACAGCATATCCGCCAATTACAATAAATGTCAGTTTATTCTCTAAAAATTCATTAAGGGTGTCGAATATTTCATTCTCCCGTTTAATAAATTCATAAAACATTTGTAACAACCTCTTTGTATTTTATTCCAAATTTCTTTCCATAAATATCTTGAATCATCTCCAATGCGGGTTCGAAATTATAAATATTTTTCTTCATGAAGGCTATTGTTAAGTCCAAGGTATCAACAGGTATCCCTTTTTTATAAGAAACATCAAAATCTTCTAATAACTCAACCGAGTAAAAAACCCCACCATCCGAATTAATATGCAAGCCCAATTTTTTGCAATACCATTCAAATAATGAATTGTCTGATTTTTTTATTTTTATGAAAATGGGGTAATACCCCCTGTATCTGCTTATGTTATAGCCTCCATTAGTCCATATTACAACAGCATCAGTTTTTGTAAAGCAGTATTTTATTCCAAATAAAGACAACATAGAGTAGTGAAATGAAATGTCATTTTTGAAATTTTCTTTGATGAAATCCAACACTCTGATATAGAATTCATTATTCTCCTGCGATAATAATCCGGTTTTCGTAACCTTGAATGTACCTATATCTACCAATTTCTTTATCCAATTGTATGTCCAACCATAAGACAAACCCATTCTCTTGGATATGGAGTTTATGCTGTCTTCTCGTCTTGCACAAATTAATATTCTCATTACATACGGATTTAATATATTTATCTCCATATTATCATTATAGTGATAATATATTTAAATATTAAGAATATCCCCCATTTCCGTCAACAACAAGAAATATTTAACTGTTGGAATCAAATTATTAATGCGAAACTCGAAGAGTTTCGCAGCTCCGAAACGATTCGACAGCAAAGCTGTGTGGCCGAGAAACTATGTTTCTCGGACATATAT
>JAKFXM010000220.1 GCA_021731385.1 Methanobacteriota archaeon | reverse complement strand
ATGATTTTCCGAAGGAAAATCATATTAAAAGTTTTTTAGAGGAAATACTAGATGAATCAGTTAGAGATATTTTTGGAGCAACGACTTATGAGAATCAGTATCTAAAAAAAGGGGAAGGGAAACGGTCCATAGGAACAATAAAGGCAATAGATGTCCTATTTGTTGAATATTCTCAAAAAGAAAATGGAAAGTATGAATACAGGATAAAATTTTCAGACATTATGG
Source organism: Methanobacteriota archaeon (assembly GCA_021731385.1). GTDB lineage: Archaea > Altiarchaeota > Altiarchaeia > IMC4 > QMZM01 > JAKFXM01. The sequence goes on along the minus strand of JAKFXM010000220.1, from coordinate 6,161 downwards.
GGGAGATCTATGATTTGCCAATAACTGATTTGACATTTAGGAAATATTGCGATGAGCTAAGGACACAAAAAGAACTAAGCACGGGATTTATTGGTGCAAGGCTACGAGATTTATTTAACAATTCAGAAGTTTTTCTGCGTGTGGGTCTCGGGAGATTTTTTAAAGAAAAACACTGGCTTTTCGTTACTGGCATCTATACCTTTCCAGACTATAGTAAATCTTCTAATTTATAAAAGACGGTCTCAAAATTCAATCCAAAGGAAATTCATGCTCAACAAAACCACCACAATGAAAGAATCCCAGAAAACAGAATTCAAGAAATCCTTAGCAGAAAGAAAAGAAATCCTTGAAACAATATCGGCATTCGCAAACTCAAAAGGAGGTAAGATTTTCGTCGGAGTAGAGGAGAACAGGGACGGTTCTGTCAAAGAAATGCTTGGATTGAAGATCGGGGGAAAAGAAATCGAGAACATCGGGAATGAAATCAGGCAGAACACTGATCCGGTGATATATCCCTCTATCGAGGTGAAGGAGATCGAGGGAAAATCCGTTCTGGTCATAGAGGTAAAAGAAAGCCAAATAAAGCCCGTGTTTGCCAAGATCAATAGACTTCCGATAGCATTCAAGAGGATCGGGAAGACAAATCAGAAGATAGATGCGAATGAATTAAGGCAGATTCTCTCGGAAGGTAAAGAGTTCCTGTGGGATTCCCAGCTATGTGAAGGGGCAAGTTTAACCGATATTGATGAAAATTCAGTTAGGAGTTTTTTAAGAAAGGCAAGGTTTGAAAGAAGATTGAAATTGAATCTGGAGACACCAGTAAAAGAGGCTCTAAAAAGACTAAACTTAATGAGAGACAACAAACTTACCAATGCTGCAATTCTGTTATTTGGAAAAAATCCTCAGAGAGTTTTCCTGCAGTCAGAAGCAAGATGTGCAAGATTCAAAGGAACAGAACCGTTAGAGTTCATTGATATGAAAGTCTTTGGGGGGGATATTATTGACCAGAGAGAAGATGCAGTTGAATTCGTAAAGAGGCATATAATGCTTCATGCCAGGATTGTCGGAACAGAAAGGGTTGAGACATGGGAGTATCCGATTGAAGCAATAAGGGAAGCGATTACGAATGCAATCTGCCATAGGGATTACGAAGTATCAAGTAATGTTCAAGTTAGAATCTTTGACGACAGAATTGAAGTCTGGGGATGCGGTCCTCTGCCAAAACCGTTAACAATAGAGGATTTAAGAAAGAAACATGATTCAGTATTAAGAAATCCTTTAATTGGAAAGTGCTTCTTTCTGATTAAATATATCGAGCAATGGGGAACCGGGACGAATAGAATTATTAAAGAGTGCCTAAAGCATGACCTGCCAGAACCCTTGTTTGAAGAAGTTACCGGAAGTCTTGTAGTTACCTTCAGAAAATACAGGATTTCAGAAGACATTTTAGAGCAATTAAATAAAAGACAAAGAGGGGTAATGGAACACTTAAAAACTCATAAAAAAATTACTCGTTCAGGATATGTAAGAATAACTGGTTGCTCTGAAAGAACAGCTTTTAGGGATATTGAAGAACTATCAGGGAGGAAGCTGATTATAAGAAGGGGAGGGGGCAAGCAAACATATTATGAACTGGCGTAAATGGCACGAAAATGGCACGAAAATGGCACGAATGAATCTTGTTGCAGTGGATTTTATCCCCTGACGATTAAGGTCGAGATGAAATCAGATAGATAAAAGGGTTTACGCAAAAACTGAATAAGATCAAATCCCATGAATGGGTTAAGGTGATTGAAGAAAGCTAAACACCACAATGAAAGAATCCCAAAATTCAATAACAGATAGAATGGCAAGAAATGACCCGATTTCATTAGTTGATAATAAGGTAATAATCCAGAGGAGAGTAAGTAAAATCTGTTTAACGGAAATTTAACGGAAATTATTTCCGATAGAATGGAAAACTGGAACCAAGCCAAGTTGAAGAATTAATATAAAATGGTCTCGCAATTCAACCCAAAAGAAATTGAAGGAAAGTGGATTAAAAGACAAACCCTTTTCTTTTAGAAAAAGAACCCGAATCAGCGACAAAGTCGCTGATTGGGCCCAAAAATTCCTGAAAGGAATTTTTCGGGAAGTGTTTGTATTCCCAAAAGAAAACTACCGTAGGTTGACCTTTCAAAAAATGGCTTCAAAATTCGATCCGATAAAAATTCAGGAGAAATGGATAAAGAAATGGCAGGAAACTGGAATATTCCAATCTGTGCCTGACAAAAAGAAAAAGAAATTCTACCTGACAGTAGCATTTCCCTATCCTTCCGGAAGCATGCATGTAGGGCATGGCAGGACATATACGGTCCCGGATGTAATAGCAAGATTCAAGAGGATGCAGGGCTATAACGTACTTTTCCCGATGGCATGGCATGTTACAGGAAGCCCTGTTCTCGGTATTGCCGAAAGGATTAAGAAAAGAGACGAAAAAACCCTGAAAATTTATGGAGAACTCTACAAGGTTCCAAAAGAAATTCTTGAGAATTTCACAAATCCTGAAACGATTGTTAAATATTTCTCAAATGAGTACAGGCAGAATATGACTGAAATGGGATTCTCGATAGACTGGACAAGGGAATTCCTAAGCATAACGCCACAGTACAGCAAATTCATCGAATGGCAGTACAAACATTTGTATGAACAGGGGCTTATAAAGATGGGCGAACATCCTGTGAGATACTGCCCGTCATGCGACAATCCTGTAGGGGACCATGATCTATTGCAGGGCGAGAATTCTGAGGTTCAGGATTTTACTGTAATAAAATTCAAATTCAACGATATGATACTGCCAGCAGCAACCCTAAGACCTGAAACCATATTCGGTGTTACAAACATCTGGATTAACCCGAACATTGATTATGTAAGGGTAAAGGTTGACAACGAAATCTGGATACTGAGCAGGGAAGCCACCGGGAAATTAAAATATCTTGGCAAAAAGATTGAGGTTATCGAACAGATTAAAGGAAGGGAATTTGTCGGGAAATCCTGCATAGAGCCAATTTCAGGAAGGGAAATTCCAATACTGCCTGCAGAGTTCGTGGATCCGGATTATGCAACAGGTGTAGTGATGTCAGTCCCTGCACACGCCCCTTATGACTATGTCGCACTAAGGGATTTAAAGAGTGAAATGGCACCAATTGTCATAATCGGCGAAGGGAAAGAGGTTCCTGCAAAAAAAATCGTTGAGTATCTTAATATTAAAGACCAGAAAGACCCTAAATTGGAGGAGGCAACTGAATTGCTTTACAGGGAGGAATTCGGCAGGGGGAGGATGAGCAAATCAGTCAGGGGTTATGGCGATCTTTCGGTGAGGGAAGCAAGGGAAAAGGTAATCGCAGAACTCAAAGATTCAGGAAATTCCGACATCTTTTACGAATTTTCCGAAAATCCGGTTATATGCAGGTGCGGGACAAGATGCTTTATAAAGATCCTGAAAGACCAGTGGTTTCTTAATTATGGAAATCCGGAATGGAAGGAAAAAGCCCATGAATGTCTAAATTCAATGCAGATTGTTCCTGAAGAAACAAGGCAGAATTTCTCGTATTTTATAGACTGGCTGAAGGACTGGGCATGCACGAGGAGAGTCGGGCTTGGAACAAGATTTCCATGGGATAAGAAATGGCTTATTGAGCCATTAAGCGATTCCACGATATACATGGCGTTTTACACGATTTCAAGACATGTCAAAGAACTTGATGCTGAAAAACTTGACCCGGAATTCTTTGATTATGTCCTTCTTGGAAACGGTGATGCAGATAAAATTTCAAATAAAATTGGAATACGCAGGGAAAGACTTGAAGAAATAAGAGGGGAATTCCTTTACTGGTACTCACCCGAATGGAGACTCTCGGCAAAGGACCTGGTTGGAAATCATCTTACATTCCATATATTCCATCACACTGCAATCTTTCCAAAAGAGCAGTGGCCCAGAGGCATAGTAGTATTTGGAATGGGACTTCTTGAGGGGAACAAGATGTCCTCATCCAAGGGGAATGTCGTTCTTTTGAGTGATGCAATAAACGAAAATGGTAGCGATGTCGTCAGATTATTCCTTATGAGCAATGCAGAGCCATGGCAGGATTTCGACTGGAGGGAGAATCTTGTTAAGAATACATCAAAGAAATTAAAGCAGTTCTATGACCAGGTGAATTATGCAATCATGCTTAAAAACAATATACCTGAAAGGGATATTGACAGATGGCTGATTAGCAGACTGGATAATGCGATAGAAAAGACAACATCTGCATTGGAGGGCTTTCAGACAAGAAAAGCGCTGCAACATGCGTTCTTTGAATTACTGAACGACCTTGCATGGTACTCGAGAAGGTGCGAGCCGAATTCAAAGACAATGAAGGAATTTGCAGAGAAATGGGTCAGGCTCATGGCGCCCTTTACCCCGTTTGTGTGCGAGGATTTATGGGAAAAAATGGGCAATAGAAATTTTATTTCAATTGCAGAATATCCAAGGATAGATAAAAAGATAGACGAAAGGATAAATGCAAAAGAAGACATTATAAAAAGTATAATGGCTGACATCCAGAGCATCATAGAGGTAACAAAAATAAAGCCAAGGAAGATCTATCTATATCCTGCACCCGAATGGAAAAGGAAATTATTCGAGATGATAAAATCAGGAAAGACGATCTCCGATGTGATGAAAGACCCTGAGATGAAGAAATACGGAAAAGAGGTTCCGCAGATAATGCAGAAATTCAGAAAGGATGAAATTCCGGATTTCATATTTACCCTGGAGGAAGAATTTGATATAATAAAGAATGCAAAGGAATTTCTTGAGAACGAATTTAGTTTTCAGTTGGAAATACAGAAAGAGCCGGTTTTTGACCCCGAGAAAAAGGCAGGATATGCGATGCCTATGAAGCCGGGGATTTACATTGAAATATAGGCTTGAATGAGAAAAAGTGATTATAAAATTATGCAATATTAAAATTTCAGCAAGGCGGTAGTGAGCCACGAAGCGTTGAAGATTTTTCTGAGGATGTCAAATAATATCCTGATTTTATTTGTTTAGAGAACCCATTTAATATTTCCTTTAGTTTATCACGATCCCCGTTTTTGTTAATACTGGCTCCGTTAACTTCATAAGATAGATCTATAATCAGGTTTTTAATTTCGGTTTTATTCTCAACATTTGCCTCTTCAACATACCCCTTCTTCTTATTTAGAATTTCCAGGATTATATCCTTTTTCTTTGATTCTAAGGATATTTCATTAACAAGTCCCTGAAAATTAAGGGGAGGGGCTTTATTGCATTGCATAATAAAAAGGCAGGAAAGCAACCCTCTCAGTACATACACTGTGATTTTATAAGTAAACCTTTTCTCGTTAGCGATGAATTTTTGGTAATTGTTTTTTGATAAATTTTTATAGTGTAAAAACAAAGTTTTCAGGCTAATGTTATCTTCAACTTGGTTTACAAATTGTTTAAATTTTGGGAATTTATTATAATAAATCATATCCCCCCTTAGCCATTCTAAAACACAGGGGTTGCTTTTTTCGATCAATGTAAATGCCTTATCTATGTTATAACTCACAAAATCGAATTTTCCGTCTATAAATTCTATTTGTTCAGGAGGTTTTTTATAGGAAAAATAATCACCAAAACTGACCAAATGAAACCCTCTGATATCATGATCACTATCGGGGCTGTGAATTCTCCAAAGCCGACTACCTGCTTCACAATAAAAAATAGGAATGATATTATACCTTTTCTTTATCTTATCAATATCCCCCAATATGCGTTTCATAAGATTAATATCGATTGATATTGGTTACACCGAGGTTGGGATTTGAACGCCATAATGGCACTTCGTTCTCTTATCAATCCCAATATTAAATTTCACTCGATAAATTCAATCAGAATTTGCGAGCGAAGTGAGCAAATTCCTTTCTTTCAACCTTCTGAAAGGTTGATGCACAGCCTTTTAACAAAAGGCTGGCGAAAATAAGTGGGGTTCACTTCGTTCACCCCACATAAATTCCATTCATATAAAATTTCAATCGAATTTGCGAACGAAGTGAGCAAATTCCTTTCTTTTTCGCCAGCGTTTTTCTTTTTGAAAGAAAAAGGCTGCGCCGAGGTTGGGATTTGAACC
>JAKFXM010000186.1 GCA_021731385.1 Methanobacteriota archaeon | reverse complement strand
TGTTTGTTATTATTATATTTTTAAGTTAAAGAATTTCCCTGCATTTTCTGTTGTGATCCTCTCCACCACGGAATATTCAATCCCCTTAATTTCTGCAATCTTCTTTGCGCTTAATTTCACATTTGCAGACTCGTTTCGGGTCTTTGGCACGGGAGAAAGATAGGGGGCATCCGTCTCCAGGACAATTCTATCCAAGGGAATTTTCCTTGCAAGTTCCTGTTTTTGTTTTGAATGTATTATAGTTGTAGGAATCGATATAAGGCAGCCAATTGAAATTGCTTCCTTTGCCTGTTTTATTGTCCCGGAGAAGCAGTGAAGTATTGCGGGCTTATTTGCGGATTTCAGTTCCCTGATTGTATCAGATTCCGCATCCCTTGAGTGCACAAGAAGAGGAAGATTCAATTCCTTTGATAGTTCAATGAAAATTCTGAAATTCTGAATCTCAGTCATTCTCTTCCCGGGTTCCTTAACCCAGTAGTAATCCAGACCAACCTCTCCTATGCCGACTATTTTTTTTCTATATTTTTTAATCAATTCAATTGTATCTTCAATAATATCACTATCAAACCCTGTCGGGCTTAATCCGAGGGTAGCAAAAATACCATGTTCATCCACCAACTTAATCGTCTTTTCTATCCCCTCAGGACCAAGACCGGAATTTATTATCAGAATCCCCTGTTTTTTTGCCCTTTCAATTACTTCTTTTCTATCAGAGTCAAACTGCGGAAAATCTAGATGAGAATGATTGTCAATGAGCATTTTATTTGGATTTGTATAGAACACCGATCTTCATAGCCGTTTATTGAATCTATTTGCAACAACCGTCCAGTCGATTGCCCTGAAAAATGCCTTGATATAATCCGCACGCTTCAGCCCATAATCAACTATATATGCGTGCTCAAAGACATCCATAACCAGAAGCGGTTTTGCACCGGAGAGATGACCTGCATCATGCTCATTGATCCAGACATTGAAAAGCCTGTTTGCTGTTGAGTCATAGCACAGTACTACCCATCCGATGCCGCGCATCATTCCATTAGCCTTGAAATCCTTTTCCCAGTTTTCGTATGTTTCGAAATTTTCTACAATTTTTTTGAATAGGTCTGAATCTCTGTCAGGCTCTTTGCCTCCCAGGGCTATATTGCCAAAGTAGTATTCATGAAGTCGCATCCCGTTGAACTCCCAGCCGAATCTTCGTTTCAATTCCGCATATTCCGGGGTTGCAGTCTTCCCGTCCTTTAAAAATTTAGTTAATGTATCAGCTAATTTGTTTGTGTTTGTTACATAACCCTGGTACAGGGTAAAATGATTCTTTAATAACTGATCGCTAAATCCCTCTGTTCCCGGCAGATTCTCAAAATTTTTTGGTTCGTATGTCATATTTACCTCCGCAATCCTATTTTTCCTTCATAGAGGGCCTTTCCAAGGACTGCGCCCCATGCCCCAATCTCTTCTAGTTTTTCTAAATCACCAGAACTTGAAATACCTCCAGACACAATTACTGGAAGTTTTGTTGATTGAACAATTTCCCTGATTCCCATAAGATTAATCCCTGACATCCTGCCCTCAACATCAACATCAGTATAGAGAAACCCCCAAACGATATCTTCAAGATTTTTTGCGAATTCCACTGCATTTAATTCGGTCTTCTCCCGCCAGCCCTTTACCACAACATTGCCATTCTTTGAGTCAAGGGCCACCATAAGCCTGTCCCCCCCAAATTCATTCCTCAGTTTTTTTAAAACCTCAAAATCATCGAAATAATCTCGAACTGCAAGAGTCCCAAGAATTATCCTATCTATCCCAATATCCAAAAACCCCTTGGCAGACTTAAAATCCCGAATCCCGCCCCCAAGGTGTATTGGAATCTTTACGGATTTTTTAATAGAAATAATTGAATCAGTATTACTTCCCCTGCCGAGTGTTGCATCCAAATCAACCACATGCAGCAATTCAGCACCCACAGATTCCCATCTAAGGGCAACTTCTACGGGATTGCCATAAAATTTCTCTGTTCCGGGCATTCCGCCCACAAGTTGTGCACACCTGCCGTCAAGAATATCGACTGCAGGTATTATTTTCATTGTGCTGTTTCGGGGATTTTCGAGGCTATTGCTTTTGCCTCCGCATTTGCCTTTGCAAGAATAAAACCGATAGTCTCCTTGTTCATTATATTTGCGTTCAACGCAAGGTTCATGGCGTTTGTACTTGCAATTTTCAATAGAAGAGGTATTGTGGCAGAATTTAAAATTTCTGCATTAATGGCAAGATTCATGGAATTTCTGTGAGCATTCTGGATGTTTTCTATCGTCTTAGCATCGTCTATCTCCAGAACATCCTTCGTATATATCGTACCCCCCTCATATGCTGCAGCTATGTCAAGACCTATCTCAAAGGGCTTTATATCCAGTCTTGTAAGGACATTTGCAAGGTCTGAAGAGATTACTTGACCTGCCTTGACAACAAGGGAATCCTCTGTAACAACAATCTTACCGCTTTTGATTTGTGCCTTTATCCCGACCTTTTGTAGATCTCCTATTATGGGACCTGGGGCAAAGGGGGTATCCCCTGCAGGTATTACAATATCCTTATTTGCTATATCCCCCCCTCTTGCATATGTAGATGTCCTATTTGACTTAAGAAGCCTGCTAAGTTTGAATGGATTTAAATTTGTAGAAATGAGAGCCATAGAACCATGAACGTGCTTCTCAAGGCCATCTATCTTTGCCTTCATGAGTGAACGCACCAGAAGGCTATTTCTTGCTATTCGTATATCAACAGTACCTTTAAGTGCCTTCCTCATCCTTTGAAGTTTGTTTGATGGGATTTTTTCAATGCCAACAAGACCAACAGCCCCTGATTTTGATTCTATATCTGCTAAGTTCTCAACTTCCTTGCCCTTCCATGTTGCTACCATAATCTCACCACCGGACCCATTGTGCCCTTTAGATATAATGAACGGATCTTATCCTCTGATATCTGCCTTTCTATCGCATTCAATGTAGCCATGATATTCTCAGTCAGGTCATCCGGGTTCATATCCTCTGTGCCAACAGGAACGCTTACAGTAGGATTCTTCTTTGATTTTATTCTGACAGTATTTTTTAGCCTTCCTATAACAGGGGCAATATCTGCATTTGGAGGGACTGGCTGTGGCATCTTATTTCTGGGGCCAAGAACGATACCCCAGCTCTTTCCAATTTGAGCCATCATATCCGGCTGTGCAATAAAGGCATAACATGAGTTCGCGAATTTGCGCATCCTTCTTTTGTCCTTTGCATAATCCTCTATCTCAGCCTTGTTTAGAACATATTTAGAAAGTTTTTTTGCCCTGACATTCATATCTCCGTCTGCAAAAACACCGATATTGATATCCCTTCCTCTTCCTTTAGGGAGGATTACATTCAGATTTAGCTTGTTTTCAGGAGCCTCAATATCTATGTCCTTGAAATTCATAACAATTTCAACAGACTGCTTAAATTTCCTTTTTTTTGTCTTTCCAACCGCTTCCTCAATCTTTTTTGCTATATCCTTTTTATCCATTTTATTCCTCCTACCAGAAGGTAGTACGTCGGAATTTTCTGTTATTATATGGATTTACTTAAATTTCTCGTCGAATTTTCCTTCATTTCAACCTTTTAACAAAAGGTTGATCAAAATGAGTGGGGTGCTTCGCACCCCACATAAATTTCACTCATTGAATTTCAAAGATATTTATCTGAATTTCTCGTCGAATTTTCCTTCATTTATTGCCGCAGTTACATCCTTTGCAGACATTCCATCCACTGTAACCCCCAGTGATCTGCATGTCCCCAAGACCTCCTTTGCTGCACCTTTCAGGTCATTTGCAAGGAATGCGTCTTTTTTCATTTGTACAATCTTCATCACCTGGTCAAAGGTAATGTTCCCAACAACACTGCTGTCTTTTGTTCCTTTCAAAATACCAATCTCCTTTTTTATGAGTGCCGAAGTTGGAGGTGAACCTATAACTATTTCAAATTTCTTTGTGCCGACATCTATAACAACTTTTACGGGGACCTTCATTCCAGCATAACTGGCAGTCTTTTCGTTAATGGCATTAACAACCTCATTTACTTTTACCCCCGTCGGTCCTAATGCCGGGCCAAGTGGAGGTCCCGCACTTGCCTTCCCACCCTCAACTAAAACATCTATTGTTTGTTTTGCTGTCATTACTCCTCAGATTCTTTTTTGAGAATCTTTATGTCATCCCCTTTTACTGTTATAGGTATAGGTACTGCAGCCTCTATAAGTTCCACTGTAATTTCGTTTTTACTCTGATCTATCCTCGCAACGCGCGCCTTTTCACCTTTGAAGGGACCTGCAATAAGCTCTATCAGATCACCCTTATGTACCTCCTTTACGATGGGTGTCGGCATAAGGGTCTTTTCAAGTTCCTCTATTGATATAACCCCGGCGGAACCCACATCCCCTTTTTTGTGAAGCAAAAGGCCCTTTGTCTTTGGTATATCCCTTGCAAGATCTTCAACGGCTCCAGGATTTTCAGCCTCTACCAACACATAACCCTTAAGGCCTGTAGTGTAGAGTATGGCATGAATGCCCTCCCCCTCAGAGCGATTCTTGTCCCTGCTAACCGCTTCCCTATACAGCATCTCTGAGACAACCTTTTCCTGATTTGCAGTTACCTTAACCACGTATATCAATGATAATCACCTATACAACATATACTAAAAATTAAAATATGGGGATAAGATATAGAATTTCTTATTATTAAAAACAAAAAACATATAAAATTCAAAAAATTAAATTAATCTCGCCATCTCTGCAATTATAAAGATTACAAATCCTATTAATCCTATACCAATCATACCAATTCCTGTGATTTTTGCAATTTCATTATATTCCAGTCTTTTAGGCTTTCTTGTTAGCCGTAGTATCCTTCGCGTTTCGCTGTAAGCAGTTGTCAGCTTCCCCCGTATATCCATATTCATAGTGGATTAATTCGATTTTCCTTTGGAAAATCGAAACTCCGAAATTCTTTGAATTTCGGATTAATAATTATTTTTATTCTATAAATCCTGATTTAACGATTTCTTCTTTCATATCAATCCTATTATCATACCCAGAATCCCTTTTTTTACATTCCAACCCCCTATTTTTGCAAGTTTCTCGAATAGTTCCCTCTGCTCATTGTTCAATTTTTCAGGGGTTTTGACCCTTACAATTACGTTCTGATCGCCTCTCCCCCTTCCATTAAGACGGAAAATTCCCTCGCCCTTCAGCCTAAAGACTGTGCCTGTCTGAGTTCCGGGCGGAATCTTTATCCGTGCCCTGGATTTCAGTGTCGGCACCTCGACCTCATCACCAAGTGCTGCCTGTGAGAATGTGATTGGAATTTCGCAGAAGATATTATCCCCCTCCCTTTTGAAGAATTCGTGAGGCTGTACATGGATTACAACATAAAGGTCTCCTGGTGGACCCCCCCGAATTCCTGAATCCCCCTCCCCACTTATTCTCAGGTGAGATCCGCTCTCTACTCCCGAGGGTATCTTGACAGAAATCTTTGTTGTACGACCGATACTTCCGGTGCCATTACACCGTGGACAAGGGGTTTCTATAATCCTGCCTTCGCCATGGCAACGGCTGCATGTTGTTATACTTACAAATTGGCCAAATGGCGTTCTCCTCTCGCGTCGTTCCTGACTAGTACCTTTACAGTTAGGGCATGTGTTTATCCTGGTCCCCGGTTTTGCTCCACTACCGTTACACAAATCGCAAACACCGGCCCTATGAACATTTATCTCCGTCTTCAAACCAAAGGCAGCATCCTCAAGGGTTATTTTAAGGTCATATCTAAGGTCACTACCTCTCGTAGGACCTGTTCTGCCTGTCCTTCTCTCACCGCCAAAGAAGACATTAAATATGTCCCCGCCGAAAAAATCCCTACCAAAAATGTCCTCAATGTCGCTAAAGTGAGTAAAATCAGACCACCTGAATCCTTCCCTGCCAAAAATACTCTCTGCCCCCGCACGACCAAACCTGTCATAATTCGCCTTTTTATCTGGATCTATTAGAACCTCATATGCCTCTGAAAGTTCCTTGAATTTCTCTTCTGCATCAGGGGCCTTGTTTAAATCAGGATGATACTTCTTTGCAAGATTTCTATAGGCTTTCTTTATCTCATCCCCCGTTGCATTTTTCCCTACCCCAAGAACCTCATAATAGTCGCGCTTCTCTGCCATCCTATTCCTTTAGATTTATTTCTTCTTACCTTTCTTCTCTTCCTCATCGATTACCTCATATTCCGCATCAACATAAGGGAAACTTCGTGCCCTATCAACACCATAAGGGAAACTTTCAGTTTGTGGCAGAGCCTTTGGCTCTGACACGTGTCTGAGAGCCTTGGCTC
>JAKFXM010000189.1 GCA_021731385.1 Methanobacteriota archaeon | reverse complement strand
GTTTTACTTGTTGGACAAAAACACCGGGAGTTTGTGTTTTTAAAGACGATATGCCTGATTTACTTGAGAAGATAAAGAAAGCTGACTTTATTGTTTTTGCAACGCCTCTTTATATTTTCAACATGACTTCTGACATGAAAATATTTATAGAGAGAATGATAATGCCGTTACTCGATCCTCACTTTATAAAATTAGGAAATCTTACTGCGCACCCTTTTAAGGGAATGGACAAAAAGTGGATTATTATTTCTGTCTGCGGCTTTCCGGAAATAGAACATTTTCAGGCCCTTGATCTTTGCTTTGAACAAACGGCAAAATCTGGTGGGATTGAGATAGTTGGAAAAATCTACAGACCATTGTCAGAGATATTGTTAAGAGTCAAATCAGCTCATCGGCTTTATAAAAAGTATTTGGACAACTGTTATCTCGCAGGAAAGGAAGTAGTGGAAAACGGCAGAATTAGCAAAGATACGCAGGAAGAATTATACAAGGACTTTATAATTCCAAAATTTTTATTCAGGTTTATGGGCAATAGATTTTGGGATAAGCAGATTAAAAAATAATTGCCTCTTTGTTTGATTCTATAAATTTTACAGTTTAAAAATCTGCCTATTGACATCCTGCCGATATAAAAAACTGTCGGCTAAAGCCGACAGTTTTTGATACACAGAAATCTGCCCATAGTTTGAACTGCCCCTTAAAAGGGGCAGATTTCTCGTGTTTAAAGAGGATTGAATAAAATGTTTGCCATAAAAGTTGAGAATCTGACTAAAAAATTTAATGGATTTGTTGCCGTAGATAATGTTTCGTTTAGCATAGAAAGCGGGGAAATTTTTGGATTGCTTGGGCCTAACGGGGCAGGAAAAACGACAACCATCTCCATGCTCGCAACAATATTAAAACCAACTTCCGGTTCTGCGTTTGTGAATAACTTTGATATATTAACCAATGAGGACGGTGTGAGGAAATCTATCGGGATTGTTTTTCAGGACCAAAGCCTGGATGAGGAACTAACTGCTTACGAGAATATGGATTTTCACGGGAGACTTTATCGCATTCCTAAAAATATACGGCAAAAAAGAATAACAGAACTTTTGAATCTTGTTGAATTGGAAGAGAGAAAGGATGATTTAGTAAAAAAATTTTCCGGTGGGATGAGACGGCGTTTGGAAATAGCAAGGGGATTGTTGCATGAACCAAAGGTGCTGTTTCTTGATGAACCAACTCTTGGTTTGGATCCGCAAACGAGAAACCATCTATGGAGGTATATCGGGAGATTAAATAAGGAAAAAGGCATTACAATAATTCTTACCACCCATTATATGGAAGAAGCGGAGAAGCTTTGTGATAGGGTAGCGATAATAGATAACGGAAAGATAATTGCACTGGATACACCTGAAAATCTGAAGGAAGAGATAGGAGTGGACGTTATTACCATGGAATCTGCCAATAACGATAAACTTTACCTTAAACTCAAAGAATTGTCATGGGTTAAACGTGTTGAGTCGCATGATGGCTTCATTACAATTAATCTGCAAAATGCAGAAAAATACATTGCAGAGATTGTTAATCTCTCGTCTCTTAACGGAATTGCTATTAATTCAATTTCTATTCACAAGCCAACGCTTGAGGACGTCTTCCTGAATTTTACAGGTAGAACTATAAGGGAAGAAGAAGCCGGCAGCAAAGATAACATGCGCATGAGACGGAAAATGTGGAGAAGATAAAATGGACATCATCTATACAATCTGGTTAAGGAATATAAAACGCTATCTGCGGTCCAAAAGCAGGATAATTGGCAGTCTGGGGATGCCCCTCTTCTTTTTACTGGTGCTTGGATTTGGCCTTAATTCCATTGTGCAGATTCCGGGAATGGGACAGGATTACATAGGTTTTATCATCCCGGGAATCATTTCCATGAGTGTTTTATTCACCTCGGTATTTTCAGGTATTCAAATCATCTGGGACAAGCAGTTTGGATTCCTAAAAGAAACATTAGTAGCTCCGGTCTCAAGAATGGAGATTATGATAGGTCAAACGGTGGGCGGAGCCACGACCTCATTTATCCAGGGGATTATTATACTCGTTTTGTCCTTGTTCATAGGCCTGAATATTACCAGTATATATGGATTTTTGATTGCATTCGTGTTTATGGTACTCATTGGACTTTCTTTCACTGCTTTTGGCATAGCCATCGCATCAAAGATGGATGATATGCATGGCTTCCAGCTCATTATGAATTTTGTAATATTTCCCATATTTGGACTTTCCGGGGCAATATTCCCCATTGATAGCCTGCCATCCTGGTTGAAGTCCCTTACCCTGATAGATCCATTGACTTATGGTGTTGAAGGGATAAGATATGGCCTAGTGGGAACCTCTCAAATAGACCCATTCTTTAGCTTCGTTGTATTGGCAGGGTTTACAGTTTTTATGGTAGTCCTGGGGGCTACGTTATTCAGAAAAATTAATGTCTGAAGAAAAGTCTCACCGATTCAAGAAAATTTTGCTTCGCAACCCGAAAAATTTCCATTGGAAATTTTTGGGCAAGAAAAATTTCCGTTCAGGAAATTTTTGTGCCCGAAAAATCGCAAAGCGATTTTTGGGTGTGGCGGAGAACCTTTGGTTCTCCGACATATATCTGAGCGATTTCATCGCTCAGATATACCCAATTTGCCTTCTGGCAAATTCGGGAATTTTTACTGCTCTGTAATTGAAATTACAGAGCATGCACTAAAACTCAACACCCTTTTTGTGCTCATGTCTGAGGGTTGCATCATGCAAATTGCTTAATTACTTTTGTATGCCCCTTATGGTGATTATAATATTAACTTCAGGGTGATGTGTTATGGACAGAAGGAAACAATACATTGAGAGGCATTTGGTTCGGGTTCCGGTGAATGAGGTTGTTCTTGAAGGTGATCTGGATTTGTCCCCAGAGGCTTTTGGAATTGTTTTGTTTGCACATGGAAGCGGAAGCAGCAGGTTTAGTCCAAGGAATCGGTACGTTGCGGATGTTCTTCGTGGTGCAGGGCTTTCGACTTTGTTAATTGATCTTCTTACGCCGGAAGAAGAGGCTGTGGATATGGTGACCGGGCATATCAGGTTCGATATCAATTTGCTCGCGGGAAGGCTCGTGGGTGCTACTGACTGGCTCACACATAATCCAGATACGCGAAAACTCAGGATCGGCTATTTCGGTGCCAGCACTGGCGCCGCTGCGGCACTGGTAGCTTCAGTTGAACGCCCGGATGTTGTTGAAGCAATCGTCTCGCGTGGGGGGCGTCCTGACCTTGCAGGACCGTTGCTGTCTCGCGTTAAGGTACCCACGCTTCTCATCGTAGGCGGAGACGATACCATAGTGATTGATATAAATGAAAAAGCGTTGGACCAGATTCGCGTGGAAAAGAAGATCATCATAGTTCCCGGAGCCACGCACCTCTTCGAAGAACCGGGGACACTGGAGGAAGTCGCACGGCATGCAGCAAACTGGTTTCTGAAATACCTTAGCCACAGAATGAAAATCTAAAGTTTGAGAAAGACAAACAGTAAGACATTAATGCCAACTATATCTCAAACCCCGGTTTCTTCCCCATGACATCCTCAAAATAAGCCCTTAGCAATTCTGCAACAGACCACGCCTGAGAGATGCAACCTCTTGGTTTATGGGGAAAATCACCATCGAAAATCTCGCTTATTGTCCCGATTCCCACCTCCTTTATGTGCTTCTCAAAAAGCGGTTCAAGGAGTTTCCGGGCGTGTGTTCTATTTCCATGGAATCTCATGTATGCCTTTATATAGGGTCCTAAAAGCCATGGCCATATAGTTCCATTATGATACGCCTTTTCCCTCTCCTGAGGATTTCCCGAATATATGCCTTTATATGCCGGATTCCCCCTGTTCAATGTCCTCAATCCATAGGGCGTCAATAATTCTTTTTCAACAATATCCAGTATCTTCTTTGCCTTTGATTCGTCAATAACATTAAACTCCAGAGAAATTGGAATTACCTGATTCGGTCTTAGGGAATTATCGTTAATGCAGTCATTGAGATATTCATCATTCCAGAATTTCCTAATGAAATTTTTTTCAAATCTCTCGCAGATTTCATTGATATTGGTATCTACAATTTCCTCACCCATAATATCACTAAATCTTTCCATTATCTTAAGGGCATTATACCATAAACCCTGAATCTCAACCGTATTTTCTCTCTTAAGAGTATCCATCCATGTTCCAAAATTATGCAGCAATAAGCCATCTTTTTCCATTCCAAGATAGTGGTTCATAATGTCCTTCAGAACAGTCCACCAGTAGGTATGGAGGAATTCTTTTGCTTTTTCAGAACCTACATATCTTGCGTACTGATAAAGCCTGTCAATCATCCATAACGAGGAATCAACATCATAGTACTCCGGTTTTCCGTCTACAAGCCTTGTCGGAATCCCGTTCTTTGACGCATGGTTCAGAAAGTGTTCAAGAATCAATTCAGCATCCCCGTATCTCCCATTTATCAGTGTCAATCCGGGAAGGGAAATCATTGCATCTCTTCCCCAATCAGCGAACCAGTGATAACCGGATATTACTGTTTTTTTCGAATTTCTCTTTACGACAAAGGAATCTGCGGCTGTCAGCAGCGTGAGAATTGATGTTCCCAAATTCCCGCTGAGCATACGGGATTTCGTCTTCTTTTCACCCTGTAGTTCCCTGAACGCATTGGCCGTTTTGCCCTCGGTATCATATCCAAGCGCAATTATTGTGAAAGTATCTCTCTCTTTTGGTGCTATCCTGATTGTGAAATATGCCGGGAGATACATATCCTCAACACAATCTTCGCCCCTCTCACAATCTACGGAATAAAATACATTCCTGTTCCATCCATCGCCCTTGTTTTCAGAGCAGACTGCCTTATCGGAGAATACGGTTAGATAGCGGTTATTGGATCTTATCCCGATAATTTTATTATCCAGGATTTTAGATTCAAAGTTTATGGAACCCTCCTTCATGATGTCATAAATGTTTCTTGAATTTATCATAAGATTAATGCGAAATTCAATCCCTATGCCGGACCTGTTTTTTATATTGTAGAGAACTGTAACCCCGTTCTTCTCAGGTATAGTGCTTATATGCTTTGATACCCCTGCATGTTCGGTATCATAAAAAAACGAAACCGTGTCGTAGTTGAATTCAAATCTCTCAAGATTCCTGTAGCCTTCGGTAATTTTTCCGTCCTTGTAATGATTCGTCCCAAGGCACACTACATCCCTGCCCGCATGTATTTCCTCATCCAATTTCTGCAGGCAAACCCATCTTGCAAGGTTTTCTGACGCAGAAATCAGCAGTCCATGATATTTCCTTGTGTTCAGTCCAAGAATGGTTGAGGAAGAATAACCCCCCAAGCCATTTGGAAGGAGCCATTCCAGATCCCGTGCATTCTGAAAATCCAGTTTATTCGGTGAGAATGTTGCAAAGGGATAAATTTCTTTCATCATCCATCAGATTTTTAAGCGATATTTCGGATTAATGCTCCTGCTTCAATGTTCTGCGAAACTCACCATCCCCGCCGAATTTCTTTATATATTCAATACAGCCATCGACCGAGTTCCTTAAAACCTTTTCTGCCGTCTTGTAATCCCCCGCAGTCACTTTAACCCTGTATATCGGAGCAGAAACGTAGTTTACATCAATCTTACTGTTTGTTTTGTAATCTTCAATAGTCTTAAGTGCATCCTTCAGTATGTCAACACCATTCGGCTCATAACTCCTGAGTTCAACATACCCGGTAACATCCACTAGCGGCGGCTTTATGCTCTTGTTTACAAGTGCAATCAGGGAGGATTTCCACTTTTCGTCTATATCCAGTTCATCAATAATACTCTTGTTGAGGGTAATCGCCTCCAGCCCATCATATAAAGAATCAAATTTTTCCAGAAGTTTATCCCCTACCCTCTTATTTATTTCCGCAATGGGAACCTTCAGTTCATTTGCAAGAAATTCAAGAAGTTTTTCAGCCCTCTGCTTCTGCTTTATCTCCTGAACTTTCTCCTTTCTCTGTGCATCCGTTACCCTTCTCAGTGACAGGTCAATATGCCCTCTTTCAGAATCTACTCTTAAAACAAGCAAAACGACCTTTTGCCCTTCCTTTACATAATCCCTTATATTCCTTACCCATTTCGGTGAAATTTCAGACAGGGAAAGCATCCCTTTTTTATTCTTGTATTCATCAAGTGTAACAAACGCCCCCTGTTTGAATATCTCCTGAATGGTGGTTATTATAAATTCCCCCGGTTTTGGATATTCGTTGTTATCTAACGAAGTCATTTCAATTTTATATGCCTTTATAGATTTGGTAATTATACACGTTTAGCCACCAAATCTGTAACATAATTTAGCAGGATTTCAAATATATCT
>JAKFXM010000116.1 GCA_021731385.1 Methanobacteriota archaeon | reverse complement strand
ATACATGTCCGCACCTCATGCCCGGGTCCTGCAAGGAATCTGGGCGCTAGAAATTCCGATGCGGAGATTGTTGCATTTACGGATGCTGATACGGTTGTTCCAAAAAATTGGCTTGAGACCATTGCAGGGGATTTCTCTGATCCGGGGGTTGTTGCAGTCGGCGGGATATTTAAACCCCTTAATTCCAGACTTATAGACAAAATTATGTTTAAGATAAATTCTGACTGGTGGTATAGGTTTTCTGCAATCTTTGGATTCTATCAATTAGGAACCCCGAATTGTGCCTATAGGAGGGGTGTGTTTTTGAAGGCAAACGGTTTTAATGAAAAGATATCGATGCTTGAGGATACAGAACTTTCCCTTAGGATCAAAAAATACGGTAAGGTGATAATTGATAAGAACCTGTATGTCTACAACTCCACAAGAAGGTTCAAACAGGAGGGATATTTCATGGTCTTCATGAGGTATCTTGGGGCATATTTTAACCTGTTTACAGGGAGGCATGTAAGGGGCAGGCACTTTGATACAATTGAACACAAGGGATAGAACCACCAGGCAGGATATGGGATGTAAAGATGGTAACATATGATGAGATACAGGGCATTTACAGGGCTGAAAAAAGGTCCCCAAACTCTCTTGAGAGGATAGATGATAATTTCTACAGGGATACATTAAAATTTATCTCAGGGCTTGGGGAATTGCACAAAAGTGAAATCTTAAATATCATTAAGGAGATTCTTCAAATTAGAATGAACAAGATTCTCAGGCTTGCAACACGCACTGGGGAGAGTTCTCCTCCAGAGAATATGGTTTCCGCAGAAAAAGAGATATATGACAAGATAACAGGACTGCTTACCGAGTATAGATGCAAGGTTCTATTGAATCAGGAAGCAACGGATGAAGCTAAGGTGAAAGATGTCAATGAAAGCAGAGACGATGGCTTGGTAACAGGGCAGAATCCTGTTGAAAAGGTGAAACTGCAAATACTCCGTCAGATGCCAAGTATTATTGGCTCTGATATGGTCCATTATGGTCCCTTCAATGATAATGATATAGTTGAAATCCCGAGGGATACTGCAAGGATTCTTATAGAACGGGGAATTGCAGAGGTGGTTGAGTCAGAGTAGTATAAAATTAATCTCAAACAAACCTGTTGTAAATCTCCATCAATTTTTTTATAGTATTCTCTACTGAATGCTGCTGGACACATTTCACGGAATTTTCCGACAGAATTTCCCTATTTTCATAGCCCTTTTGAATTTTATCCAGCAAATCAGAGAGGTTGCCCTGCTCATATAAATAACCCGTCTCACCGTCTTTAATCGTGTCCTTTAATGCAAGTGCGTTTGCACCTATCACGGGGACTCCACATGCCATAGCTTCAAGCGCTACCAGGCCCTGGGTTTCTGCAGTTGACGGAAATACAAAAAGGTCAAGTGACGAATAGAATTCCATGAGTTCCCTTCTGTCAAGAAAACCGAGGAATTTTACATTTTCCTTTCCTTCTGCCATTTTTTTGTAGTAGTCTGCTGCGGGACCTTTCCCGGCGATTAATACCATTCCCTTAAATTTGTCTGAAATTTCTATAATGTCCTCAATGTGCTTTTCATAACCCAATCTCCCGCAGAAACCTATAATCTTACCAGAGGGTATATCATATTTCGTCTTGAACTTTCCTGTGTCAACACGCCTGAAGAAATTCAAATCAACACCATTTGAAAGAACTATCACATTATTCTTAATCCCTTTTTTTGATAGCCTCTCCTTTATCGCCTGAGAAGGCACCGTAATTAAATCACATGATTCCAGGATTCTTCTTTCCCAGAGGTTGTAAATCCTCATCAATGCTGCCTGGAGGGATTTTCTCCTTGTTATATACCTTATATACTCGTCAGCCGGTGTGTGATATGTCAATATCAGGGGAATATGGTGTCTTTTTGCAATATATATTCCGGCAATTGCCATTGAGAACAGGCCATGAATATGCACTATATCAAGACTCCTTGCCTTCTTTGAGATATTTGCCGGAATTGCTATTCTGTATCCCTTATAGAATCTGAATTCAAATGACCTGAAAGGAAATTCATTCTTCTGAGGGGTGTAACTGCTCTTTGGATAATAGATATAGACATTATTCCTGTTTTCCTTTTCAATTTTTTCCTTCCATAGAGAGATTGTATAGGTTACCCCATTAATCTGCGGGAAGTATGTATCAGTGAAGATTCCGATGTTCATTTTTTATTTAATCACTGACATGCATTTTTTAGTGTAATCCAGCATTTCCTCTGTTTTTATTTTTGTTTTTTTCATCTCCAATAGATCCTTGATTATTTTTGCTATATCTCTGTCAAATACCCTTACTTGTGATGCAATATCATATTTTGTCTCTGGAATAATCCTGTTTTTAAGCAATATTATCCTTGCAACCTGCAGGGCAAGATAAAGCAGTTCATTTCTTGCTCCTGTGGCATCTAGTCTCAATAAAGCATATATTCGTTCTTCAACCTTTTCACAGTATTTTATCTTCTCTTGAATAAGTTCCTGCGAGAATATTGGCAGCGGATTTTCAAAAAATTTTATAAACGCTCCATTGTCATGAATTATTTTTCCAAACGCAAGGGCGGAAACTACGAAATCATCACCTTTCATATACTGCACTTCAAATTCTCTTTCAGAAAGCAGGATTACATTAATATTCTCAAACTGAGGGATTTTTTCTCTACCATTCTTACCAATTACAAGAAAGTCAATATCGCTATCCCTTCTCATCTTCTGCAAGGCAGCAGAACCGACAAGCACAATGCTTTCTGGGTTCATCTCAAAAACTATTTTGTTTGCTATATTGAATACATCCCTCTTGACATCTTTGCTTAATGAATTCAGGTAATCAGAATCAAAGAAGAGCTTCAGTCTCTTACAGAAGATATTGGAAAAATCCAACTTGTATTTTTTTCCAGATTCTATAAGAATGCCGAAATTTTCAAATTTCTTTAGTACCCTATAAATCCAGGTTCTTGAAATTTTTGTTCTTTCGCTGATTTTCGCTATTGAAAAATAGTAAAATGGCCTGTCATAAAAATTCCTTAGCACTTTTATTTCGGATTCCTTCTCAATTATCATTTCAAAACACCTTTTTTGATTAATATACCATTCACTTCTGCTCTCAACCCCTCAATTTCTTTCAGAAAATTCAACACATCACTCTTAGTATATTCTTTGGGGATTGAGGTATATGGATGGAACCCTGCAGCAATTCTGTATTTTGAAAGTCTTTCGAATACTTTTGAATAGTCTTTTTTAAGCGTCCCCAAAACGAAATAATCCTTTAATATGTAGCTTTTCTCTCTATGGTCTTTCAGGTAAACTCCATTCATTGCTGTCTTTAAGGAATTCACGATGTTCTCCGCAGCAATCCAAATAAAATATAAAGCTTCATCTGTTTTGTTTTCCCCTAAAAATCTTTTTGCCTCTTTTAGTTGTTCGTTGAGTTTATTCCAACTTTGCCTTATCTCTTCTTTACTTACCATTTCACTTTACTTTTTGTCAACTATAGTTAATAACTTGTTAATTATGGTTTATAAACATTAATCTGCGGGAAGTAGGTATCAGTGAAGATTCCGATGTTCATTTTTCCCCAAGCACATACTCATAAATCCCCTTTAATTTTGCACCAACCTCTTTCAGGGAGTGTTCCTTGGAAAGGTTATACGCATTCTCAGCAAGCCTTTTTCTCAGTTGCTCGTCCTCAATCAGGGTTTTCAATTTTTCGTGGAATTCATCATCGGTTTTTGCCTTCAGGCAGTTTATACCGTCAATAAGCCAGCCATTGTAGGTAGGAAGGTCTCTGACAAGAATTGGTCTCTGGCATGCAGCAGCCTCCAAAAGGACAATCCCCTGATTCTCGCAGAAACTTGGGAAGAAGAATATATCAGAGCCGGAATAGGCAGATACTATCTCCTCTATGTACTCAAGGAAATTGACATTCTTCGGGGCATTATTTACAATCTGGGAAACCATAGGTTCTTCAAGTTTCTTGTATCTCCTTCCAATCCACAGGAATTTATTATTAGGAAGAGTTCTTCCAACCTCTACAAAAGTTGAAATCCCCTTTCTTATGAAGACATGACCGACTGAAAGAACGGAAATGCCGTTTATATCGAATTCCCTTCTGAATTTATTCCTTCCCTCACCAGAAAATTGAAATTTCTCCGTGTCTATGCCATTGCTTATCACTCTGATCTCCTTTTTTACCCCATAACCCTCAAGAACGCCCTTTGTATATTCTGATGGGCAAAGGACCAGATCTGCCTGGTTGTAGTAGTATGTAAGATAAGCCTTAAGAAAGGGTGCAATCAGGTTGCTAAACATGTAACTATTCCTAAAGTCGTCTGCAGTAACATGGGCATGAAGGATTACCTTCTTACCCCTTCTCTTCATCTTTTTTGCAATATATAAGGATTTTGGCCCGATTATGTTTATGTGAATTATATCAAAATCATTATGATTAAGGCTACCTGTCCATTCAACACCATTAAGAGAAAGAGCCTTCCTCTGGTTTGATATTGCGGTACCTATCCCGCTGCACTTTAACCTTTTCTCAAATTCAAGATACAGACAGACCTTCATGTTAGATAATAGAAATATAGTTTATTTATATTGCCTACCTGCAATACATACCCTGCAGACACCCTTCTCAGAGATATAACATCTCTCGCATACCCTTCTTCCACAGAGCATGCATGTCTGCAATCTTCCGACATTTCCGCAGATGTCGCATATCCCGGTTCCTATTCCCTGATTTAATTTTTTACTCGAATCAGAAACTATAAGTTTCTTGTTGGGCCCGAATTTGCTTTCAGCAAATTGGGCCCGAAAATTGCTTTGCATTTTTCGGGCACAAAAATTCCCGAATTTGCCTTTAGGCAAATTGGGCACAAAAATTTCCTTTGGAAATTTTTCTTGTCCTTTTAGGAAATTTTTCTTGTTGTATTATAAAGTATATCCTAAAGTAGTTTCTTTTGGGGATACAAACCCTTTTCTTTTCTAAAGAAAAGGGTTTGTTTTATAGTTCATAGATATGGTGTGAACCATTTAGTAATGGTATCCCTTGAGATATTATATCCCCCATCAAGATAAATTGCACCAATTATGGCTTCGAGCGTTTCAGCGAGAACCTTTGGCTCTTCCGCAGCTTTTTGTTTCTTCTCTCCAATACCAAGCCTAATGGAGGATCCAATTTTAAGACCACTACCAATATTTGCAAGCATCTCTTCCCTCTCAAGCCCTTTTTTCTTGGTTGTTATCTCCTCTCTTGTCCTGCAACCTGATTTTATCAAAAGATCAACCAATATGGTTTTCAGCACTGCATCGCCCAGGGTTCTTAATACCTCCTGATCCTCACACCCCTGATTGATTTGCCTTTGTTCAAGTGCATATGCCTTCCGCGTCAGGGCGCGATTTAGGAGACTTTTGTCAGAGAAGGGATAATCAAGATTTTCCTCAATTGTCATATTGTTACAATGTCCGGGAGTAGCACACTACACCTAGTTGACACTATGCTGCCACTGGGAAGGCTATCCCCTTTTCCTTCACATTCACCTTTGGCAGTTGTATCGGTACCGGGAGCCTTAATTTCCGGGCAATGTCAATGGATTCAAGAAGGGAATCCCTCAGGATTGCGGTTGAGACCTCCTGAACGGCATCGCTCTTAAGTTCAATCTTTCCATCCTTCTCGGTGAACATGTTTTCCAGTTTAGGATTCTGGTACCAGATGCTTCCTTCAAGGTTTATATTTCCCAAATTCGGGTTGTAATTAACATCAAATTTGAAATTCACAAGCAGATAATCCCCGATTCTTTTTTCGTTCCCCTTCTTTATGGAGGTTATCATAAAATTTGATGTTACATTCACATTCCTGGATTCCTTATCTGACCTTTCTGCCTTTATTTTTTGCACCCTAAAATTCATTACTGCCATTTTTTCACCTTTTTACTTAAATTGTTTAGTATTATTGGAATAGAAATATTTAAGGATGCCCAGCAATAAGATTCAATCCCGATTTCTCGTCAAATCCGAACATTATATCTCCAACCTTTTTCTTTTTGAAAGAAAAAGGTTGATCAAAAAGAAATGGAATTTGTTCGCTTTGCTCACAAATTCTGATTGAATTAAGTATGTGAAACTTTATTATTGAAATTTAAGGATGCCCTGCTATGAGGTTCAATCCCGATTTCTCGTCAAATCCGAACATTATGTTCATGTTCTGGACAGCCTGGCCAGAGCCTCCCTTGGTTATGTTATCAAGTGCAGTTATTATAAGAATTCTTTCTGAATTCTTGTCAAACAATGCCTTGATATCACAGAAATTTGTACCTAAAACATTTTTTACATTCGGTAGTGTTTCCAAATTTTCTTCCAAAACTCGCACAAAGAATTCATTCCTGTAGAACTCCTCAT
>JAKFXM010000149.1 GCA_021731385.1 Methanobacteriota archaeon | reverse complement strand
TTCCCTCCGGCAATTTACCTATTCTCTCTCTGAACTTCTTTGGCCAATTCTCAGGGTCAAGCCCCTTCTGCGCCAAAAAAGAAGCAGTCCATCTCTCCAGCCCTATGCCTGTGCAGCCGCTCCACAAGTCGTTGCCTTTCTGAGACTTTACATTAAATCCTTTTGGATATTTATCGCCGTTGTTTGATGCATTCTGGAATTCCAGCCATTCCGATTCCTCCCTTGAACCCCTATAAGGAAGATATGCCTCAAAGTCTATTGTCCCGATGTCCTTTTTCTCATCTGCCAATCCAATCAAACCTTCCTGTTGCATGAACCATGGAGTGACCCATGCCATCCTCCACTCAAGGTCCAGAATTTCATTAAAAATCCTCTTGTATTGCTCAACAATCTTCTTGTGCAAATCCCTTACCTGTTCAGGATAACCAAGCCATATTACTTCTATTCTATGAAATTCATCAACCCTCTCAATGCCGTGAATTCCTCCGGATTCATATCTCATTGAAGGTCCTGACCTGTCAAACACCCTAACAGGAAGACTTTCATCTGCCAATGTCCTGCCATCAAGATATGGCCAGAATGGCGGGCACTGGGCATAAGAAACACCCCCCATCGGTTCCTTTATCTTTGTCTTTATCAGTTCTAATGGAATTTCATTCGTAATTCTGTAAATGTCAGTAACTTCTTCCCAGAATTCCGGTTCCCTTGTAACTGGCTGGCAGAGATAATAGATCTCATTGTATATCTTTTTTGCATGTCCTGATTTTTTCCAGACATCCCATGTAACTGCCTTTGGGATTATCACCTCATTGAAATTTAACGGCTTTATTAATTCATCAACAACAATCTCTTCCATAGTGCGCATTATTCTCGCCGTAATTGGGCCAAATATCCACTGCCCTCTTCCGCGGTGCATGATCCACTTTTTTTTCTCCATCTCCCCTGTTGGATCAAGATTCCAGAAATGCTTTTTCTTCTCTGACTGCCAGATTAGTTCCCACTGTTCCTCCTTGCCCTCATAGTGCTGCGCATTTATCTTGTCATTTATGAGGGTTATCATCCTGTCAACATAATTTCTCTGCAGAAATTCCTCATTAAGATTTTCAAGAATCAGTGTGCAGTTTTTTCCGTCAAAATCAAGTTCCTTTGCGAATGGTATTGAGAATTTTTTCCTTGGCTCCAATGCAGTTTCAAATTCAATCAGATAACTCGAAGAATGAATCTCTCTAATTCCGATATGGTGTTTCTTTCCGAGTTCTGCTGAAAGGAAATTCTTCAGCCTGAATACTGCTTCATGCGGTCGGACATATCTCCCGGAAGAAATCCGAAGATTCAGTTTGTTCCCATCAATTGACCACTCCGTTATCTCAGAACCCATCCCATCCGGCGCACCCCTTTTTAGAATTTCTTTGGAATTCTCTATGAATTCGGAAAGGTCTATTCCATCCAATTCCTTACTGAAAACCATCGAGCAGTTTAGGAGAAATTTCATACGGATAATCTATTAGAAAAAGAAATTAAGAAACGTATGCCCTCAGTATATCCTCTATGTCCACTATTCCGACAATCTTTTTAGAGTTATCAACAACAGGTAGACGGATTATTTTCTTTCTCACCATCAGTTCTGCCGCATCCCTTACATCCGTTGTCGTCTTTAGTGTAACTGCCGGCGTTCTCATAACCTTGTTCACCGTAGTGTTCCTTACCTTTCCGGATTCTTTTGAAATTCTTGCATAACCCTTCTTCAGTATGTCCATTCTTGTAACCATGCCTATAATCTCCTTATTTTTTACAACTGGAAATCCGCTAAATCCGCTGCTGTACATCTTGTCCCAGATTTTTGAGATTTCTTCATCGGGTTTGCAGCATACCACCTTTCTGGTCATGATATCACTAATCATCTTTTTTGATGGGGCATAATTCTTCATTACAAATGCATTCAACACATCCATTGATGAAATTATGCCCAGAAGTTTCCCATCAACAACGGGGACCTGTCTTATTCCTGCCTTGATCATGCTTTTTGTGAGTGAAATCACATCATCATCAGGAGATGCAGAAACTACATTCTCGTTCATTAATCCCTTAATATAAACATTTGTCTTGCCTGAAGTAACCTTCAGGACATCGCCGCGGGAAATTATACCAACAAGTTTTCCTTCTTCAAGGACGGGCAGGGCCCTGTAGCCACATTTGCGCATTATTGACCTTGCTTTACTTATTGTATCGGTAGACTCAATGCAGACTATGTCTTTTGTCATTATATCCCCAACAGTAATCATTCTCTCTCCTCTTGGATACATTCGTCGCATAGAAGCCTTCCGCTTATATTTCTCAAATCTTCAGAATAGTTGTCACACACCTCACAAATTCCCGTAATGGCACTTGACGGTGTAGGAATATCCACAATATCCCACTTGCTATGCTCCATTATGAGAAGATGCAATGCAGGCTCCACCCTTATGAGGTCAAACTCGGAAAGTATTCCGATAATCCTGTTATCCTTCGTAACAATTAGCCTTCTTATATTCTTGTCGCGCATCTTCCTTGCAGCATCGTCAATGTCTGCCTCAGGATTAATTGTAATCACGGGAGATGTCATTATCTCTGCTACTGTTACCTTTCTCGGATCCTTACCCTCAGCGACTATCTTTGCTATTATATCCCTGTCAGTGACAATTCCAATACCATTGTCCTTCTCCATAACTATCACCGAGTCAATGTCATTCTTCTTCATTATCTCCGCCGCCCTCTGCACATTGTCATCCGGGCGGACATAGATTACACCCCTTGTCATCGCGTCTCCAACTCTTAGTTCCATTTTAATTTTAATAATTTGAATTGCAGTTATTTATTCCTGTTATAAATTATAAAGTTATCTTTAAATAAGATGTCATCAACTTTTTTCTCATTTGAAATAAAATTCAAGGACATTGGGGGAAGAATAGGCAGGCTGACTATCGGGAAAAGGGAAATCGAAACACCGGCTATTATGCCGGTGTATAATCCAAACAAGCCATTGGTAAGCACAATGGAATTTGAAAGGGAATTCAAATCAAGGATTCTGATGACGAATTCCTACATAATCCTGAAGAATGACGAGTTAAGAAAAAAAATACTGGATTCCGGAATTCACAAGGCCCTTGATTTTGATGGGCTTATTGCGACGGATTCTGGTTCTTATCAACTGATGGAGTACGGGAATGTTAATACCACAAACAGGGAAATTATCGAATTCCAGGAAGGCATAGGTTCCGACATCGGCTCATTCCTTGACATACCCTCCCTCCCCGACGCATACAAGCCAAGGGTTTCGGAACAACTCGAGATTACCCTTCAGCGCGCAAAGGAGGCAAGGGATGCAAAATTTGTCGTGAACGCGGGAATTCAGGGTTCTACCTATATGGATCTCAGGGAAAGGGCAGCAAAGGAAATTGGAGTGGATTTTGAATTGTGTGCAATTGGCGGTATTGTTCGACTGATGGAGGAATACAGATTCTCTGACCTTGTTGATATTATTGCAACAGTAAAAAAGAACATTCCGGCAAACAGGGTAGTGCATGCATTTGGTCTCGGGCATCCGATGGCATTCAGCCTTGCTGTAGCCCTTGGCTGCGACCTTTTTGATTCTGCTGCGTATGCACTTTATGCGCAGAATTTCAGATACATGACTGCAATAGGGACAAAGAAACTTGATGAACTTGAATACCTGCCATGTTCATGCCCCGTCTGCAACAAATACGGAACTGAACTTAAGGAATTGAATGATGATGAAAAAATCAGGGAACTTGCAAGACACAACCTCTATGCAACATTCGAAGAATTGAACAGGGTAAAGCAGGCGATAAGGGAGAACAATCTATGGGATTTACTGAGTGTAAGAATGCGAAGTCATCCGGCGCTTCTCTCTGCATTGAAAAAATTTGCACAACATAATGAATGGCTGTCAGGATTAGACCTTATAAGAAAGAAGTCGTCATTCTATTCATTAGGTGATGAATCAGAAGGCAGGACAGAGGTTGTAAATGTCAGGGAGAGGGTTAACAGGGTTACATCAGAAAATAAAATTGAAATTTCGCCATTCGGGGAAGTTCCTGCTGAAATTCTTGACATCTACCCGTTCGGTTCTATAATGACACCTGAAAAGTTAAACAATAGGATTGATACAACAGGTATTCGCGACATTCACAAGGTAAAAAAAATCATGGAATATCAGTTCGGTTCAGGGGCAGATAGTCTCATTGATGACGGGGTCAGGATAAAGAGGTCAAGAAGGACCGGAAGGATAAGATGGATTTACGACAAGAAAGAATTGATTGCATCTGTAAGAGCATCTGACCACTTCATAATTCCAAAGACGCCATTAGCGAAGAAACTGCACAAATTCTTCAAGTATCCAGGATTAAGGGTTGTTATTGACAGTGAAGCAATTCCCTTTGTCTCTGAGGGAAAAAGCGTATTTGCAAAATTCGTCAGGGAAATTGACATGGATTTGAGGGCTGGTGATGAAGTTCTTGTTGTTGATGAGAATGACAATTTAATCAGGACCGGAACCCTGGTTTTATCGCCCCAGGAATGCCTGGATTTTGAGAGGGGTATTGCGGTGAGGATCAGGTAAAATTGTGCGGAATTCAATGAGTAAAATTAGGGCCCCGAATTTGCCAAAGGCAAATTGGGCCCGAATGAGCCGTTGGCTCATTGGGCCCAAAAATTTGCAATGCAACCGACAACTGTCAAAATTTTCCAGTTGTCGGGCAGTTGCAACCTTTGGTTGCAACTCCAAATTTTTCGGGTGATAATGGCAGAAACTGCCCTTATGCGGCGAGGATTAGATAATGTGAAATTCAGTAATCGGGTTGAAAGTAAATTACTATTTCCTCTGAAGAAATTTTTCAATTAATCCATGAATTTCCTCTCTTTTTGTAAGATTAATAGAAACCTCTTCACCATAGGATGTCGGCTTTGAAAGAAACAATCCGTCTTTTTTCATTTCTTTGACTAATTCTTTTACCCTACCACTTAGATGTGTAGGAAATCCTTTTGGTAGATTATCAACAGAAGTATGACTTGCCTTGAATTTACCCATACGGGTTAATTTATGCAGGATTTTACCTTTAATTTCATCATCAGACCATGATAAGTCCACATGAATATACTTTGAGTGTAAGTTTTTAAATACTTTTGTGTAATAATAATAAGAATAATTATTCTTATTAATCCCAAATAATAGGAGGAGTAGTAGACAGACTACCACTACCCCTATAAAAAATAAACCATGACAGAAGAAAAATCCCTCTTGATTCAATTTATCGGAGATACACCTGCAGTTAGAATTGTAGATTTCCTTATAGAGAATAAAGGCTTAGACTTCTCAAAGACGGAGATTAGTAAGGGGGCCGATATCTCAAGGGCTGCACTCTTTAAGTATTGGAGTAAAATAGAGGGTTTTAGCTTAGTTCGGGTAACAAGAAGATTTGGTAAAACCAAACTCTATGCATTAAATACAGAAAGCGAGTTAGTGCAGGAATTGCTGAAGATTGAATTAACCATGATAAGAGATGCTATGGATTTAGAATATAAAGAACAAGTTAGAGAAAAGTTACCTGCTCTTGTACCCGTATAACATAAAAGCTAGACTGTTTGAGATATTCAGAAAATAAAGAATTCCCTTTGTCTCTGAGGGAAAAAGCGTATTTGCGAAATTTGTTAAGGAGATTGACATGGATTTAAGGGCCGGAGATGAGGTCCTGATTGTTGATGAAAATGATAATTTAATCAGGACCGGAACCCTGGTTTTATCGCCCCAGGAATGCATGGATTTTGAGAGGGGGATTGCGGTGAGGATCAGGTAATTACTCAAGGATTACATTCTTCAGTTCCTTTGTTATCCTGAACGAATCCTTGGTTTCTAGGGCATCTAAGATTGATCTTAATTCTGATTTAGAAATTAAACCTTTATTGTATGCGCCTTTTAAAAGCGCTAAGGTCCCAATTGTCCTTACTTTATATTTCACAGCAAGTTTTCTGCCATCTAAATCATCAATGACTGCAATTCCCTTCTTTTTTAGTGCAAGTTTTATTGTTCCTTTTTCACCATCATCTATACGCATGTCTCTTATGTCCTGAATATCAACCTTTTCCATCAGAATCCATTTACCATCTGGTTTTTCTCCCGAATCAGAAACTATGAGTTTCTGATTAGTAACTGAAAT
This sequence comes from Methanobacteriota archaeon, assembly GCA_021731385.1. GTDB lineage: Archaea > Altiarchaeota > Altiarchaeia > IMC4 > QMZM01 > JAKFXM01. The sequence goes on along the minus strand of JAKFXM010000149.1, from coordinate 259 downwards.
AGCATCCCTCACCTCTTGATGTATAATCTCCCTGAATACTGTATCTGCAACATATACTATGCTATCACCCAATATTTTTCTGAGAAGTCCTAATTTCCCAATCTTGGTAAATGCAGACAAAACCGAGTTATCTATAGTAACAGACATTAATTTCTGAATATTTAATGTCTGTTACAACTAGCAAATGACATAATTTTAGTTTAATATGATTTTGCATAGCAAAATCATAGCTTCGATTCGAGACCAAAGGTCTCGAAAT
>JAKFXM010000034.1 GCA_021731385.1 Methanobacteriota archaeon | reverse complement strand
CTGGCTGCTTATAAGACTGAAGAAGGATCTGCCTATTCCTGTTATAGATGGCTATGGCATTAAAAGCCCGCAAAAAATACCAATAAGTGGATAGACTTACACCCATTTCATGGAAGGAGTTAACTAGTAGATTACATAATTTAGGTTTTGAGGGTCCCTATCAGGGAGGAAAACATCCCTATATGGTAAGGGGGAATCTTGTCCTTGCCATACCAAATCCTCATCGGAGAGAAATAGGCGTGAATCTTTTATCGCGAATATTACGACAGGCAGGAATCAGCAGGAAAGACTGGAACAAAAAATGAACCCAAAAGGAAAAATCCACCCGACGGTAATAACCGCCTCTCTCAACAGCCCAATCCCGGACCAAATCCTTCCAGTGGATATGTATTCAACGGCACAATCGACGAAGTCCGCATCTACTCTAAAGCATTATCCCCCGAAGAAATCAAAGAAAATTATTACAGGGGTGCCGGCTCGCATAATCTCTCTATTCCTGTGAATTTGCAGCAGAATAAATCCATGCTTGATGATGGACTGGTTCTCTACATGCCGATGGAGTAGAATTCCGGGAATTTGACTTATGACTATTCCTGTTATGACAATGAGACTGAAATTCTTACTGAAGAAGGCTGGAAATTCTTTAAGGATTTGAATAAAAATGAGAAGGTAGCAACTCTGAAGACCCAAGACTTGAAGACAGAAGATTAGAATGGCAACAGCCAACAGATTATCAGGAATATGACCCTGATGAGGGGATGTTCAATATAACCCTGGAGGATGGCTCTAACTTAGTGGTTTCCCCGGAACATAGGGTTTATGGTGCGAAAGAAGATTCATCTCTTGTAAGCTCCGTCATGATGCTTGAATCTCTTGAACTCAATGGTGTCTCCCTTGATCTGGAAGGTAAGGACAAAACTCCCAATTTGGACCCGCTTACAATCGCTCATATCTCCCCTGAGGTTTTTGAAGTGGTCAATGGCGGTTTCATCACAGTTGATGATTTGATCTATTTTCTTTCTAACTGCAAGGGCGAGTTTTCTGTCTTTGAGGGCGAGCTTGTCCAGCCCGCGTTCGAGCTTGGGGGCGAGTTTGAATTTGAAACTCATTTTAGCCCCATTAGTTTGTCCAGATCATCCAGAGTCATTGTCTTACCAGAAGGCTCATTCTCCGCCTCTTTTAACTCTTTAATGAACTCCTCCCTTACCTCCATTTCATCCAGCGGGTCCCAGCCGGTCCTCTCGCAGAACTCCTCATCCTTGGCAGACATCTCATCCTTGATGAACCTTTCGAATATCTCTCTCTTCATAGATTCCTCTCTCGCAATCTCGGACCAGTTCACCCAAGAAAAGTGCTTAATTACGGAAAACAATCTATCATCCAGCGAAATGGTTATACTAACCACTCAGATCACCCCCTTCCTCTCAAGCTCTTCAAACTTCTCCAGCCGCTTTGCCTTTTTGATGATGCCCTGCTTCATCACCTCGGCCCAGTTTACATCAGACCTCTTATCAAACCTCTCCTTTAGTTCCTTAGGGATAGATACGGTAAATCTTTTCATTTTCGATACCTCCACCCGCGTTGATAAACGCAAGTGCGTTAATATCTATAGGGATTTTGAGCTTAAAAATGGCGTTGGGTCATTCTCCTTAGAAAAAATCACAGAAGTTTATCAGAAACTCAGCGAAAACCCGGAGTTGGAATATTACTTCCTTGACTCAGAGAATAACCCTGTCAAGGTTCTGAAGATTGAGAAGATTCCTTATGCCGGCAAAATCTATGATGTTGATGTTCCGAATGATATTGAGGCAGATACATTAGCTATTTCTGGAAACATAACTATATCTTCACAACCTGTTACAATAAATAAACGCCCTGTAGATGCTGAATATCCTTTCTACGGCACAATCGACGAAGTCCGCATCTACAACAGGGCATTGACAGAGGATGAAATCAGGGTTGAATACATAAATGGCAGGGCAAAGCACGGGATGCCTGACTGGAACGACCCAAGATACAGGCAGGAATTCAAACTCCTGCAACAATTTAAGAGGGATTATTATCCTGAGATTACACAGACCTATCTGTTTACAGCCCATGACCCATACATCCGGGTATTTACAGACACTTCGCAGAAATCAGGCGAACTCTCTTGCTATGATAATGAGACAAGAATTTTAACAAGGGAAGAAATTTCATTAGAAGAATTAATGCGGGAAATTGGGAAGACCCAAGACCCAGGACAGAAGACTTCATCTCTTGTAAGCTTCATCGTGATGCCCGAAGAAAATGAAAATAATAGTTTTAGTTGGTTCATCAATCCTGAATTTGAGGATGAAGCTTTTGAGAATGTGAACTCTTCTTTCCCCGGCAAGGTCATGCCTCAGTGGTTTGTAGTGATGGGGGTTAAGAATGGTTTCACTGATCTTGTTATTAATAACTTTCCGCAAGATGGGATTTTTCCTGCAGGCTTTGTCGATTTCTCTCTCACAGCTTGGAATAAAAGTGAAGCTGTAACTCATTTTAATGAATTAAAGAATTCATCGGCAGAATTATATCTTTTACCGGGAGTTTCTTCTTTTAACCTTCTTTTTAATTCCTCCATATGTTCTTTTTTAGGATGCAATTCATCCACAGGGTGCCAGTCTATCCTCTCGCAGAATTCCCAGTCTTCATCAGAGATAGTTCCAGTCTTGATATATCTCTCAAATATCTCCTTCTTCAATATATCCTCTCTAGCTATGGAAGACCAGTTAACCCAGGAGAAATGCTCTATAGCTGCCTTGAACCTATCCGGCAAAGATAATGTAACGCTTACCATTTATATCTCCCCCTTATTCACCAACTCCTCGAACTTCCATAACTGTTCAAGCTTCCTGGCAAACCTCTCTTTCAGAAAGGCAGACCAGTTGATTTCAGGATGTTCGTCCATTCTCTTCTTTAATTCATCCGGTATTGACACAGTAAATGTTGCCATCTTATTGCCTTTACAAGATTCTGTTAATACACAGAATTCTGTTGATATATATAGTGATTCCTATTTAAATAAATTACCATCCTGCTCTGAAATTCAATCTGGAATGTGGCCGAGCCAAAGGCTCGGACCCGAATTTGCCAAAAGGCAAATTGGGCCCAATGAGCCAATAGGCTCATTCGGGCACGTGTCTGATTCCGAAGGAATCAGCCACATCTGCCAGGAAGAAGGGAAATTCTATTCACAGGAATGGAAATTCTTTAAGGATTTGAATAAAAATGAGAAGGTAGCAACACTGAATACACAAGACCCAAGACCTGAAGACAGAAGACCCAAGACAGAAGACTGGAATGGCACAAGCCAACAGCATATCAGGTTTATCCGTATGATGGTGAAATGTTCGAGATTACCTTAAAGGATAATTCTTCCCTGGTAGTCTCACCAGAGCATAGGGTTTATGCGAGTGTCCAGGAAGAAAACAAATTGCAGGATGGTTTAGTAGGCTTGATCATGATGCCTGAATCTCAGAAAAACCACTCTTCTTTCATTATGGTCGATCTCAAAGATCAGGACAAAGCTTTTGAGAATATGAACCCTCCTTTCTCCTGCAAGGTCGTATCTCAAGGGTTTGTAACGAGTGGGGTTCAGGAGGATCTCATTCATCTTATTGTCAAGAACCTTTCTGAGAACAGGATTCTTTTTGCAGGCTTTATTGATTGCCTCCCGGCAGACAGGCTTAATCTCCCAGTCGTACATGTAAATCACTCAAAGATGTCTGAAATTGATTTCAGTCTTATGGATGGTTCGTTCTTCGCTTTCTTTAAATCTTCAATAAACTCCCCCCTCAGGGGCAATTCATCTACCGGATGCCAGTCAATTTTCTCGCAGAACTCCCAGTCTTCATCAGTTATCTCACCAGTTTGTTTGTACCTTTCAAATATATCACGCTTCATCAATCTTATGACAGACTGGACGATAGCATCAGAGTCCAAAGATAGTTTCTCTTTCATCAACAACTCAGGCATCTCAATCACCTCTAATAATAATAACAGCCGGAACTATTTAAATACCTTCTCCCTGATGAAGATCTCCGATGTCTATGAAAATCTTACGGAAGACAGGCAATTGGTCTTTTTAGACAAGGACAAAAAGCCGGTAATAGTTCAATCCGTCCGGAAGGTTCCATACTCAGGAAAAATCTATGATGTTGATGTTGAGAATGACATAATCCTGGTTGAGAGGGGCGGAACTCCGGTATGGTCTGGAAATTCCAACGAGGTAAATGAAACCTCCCTTGTGGGCTATTGGAAACTTAATTCCGTAAACTCTTCAAACCATACGCTGGATTCCTCAAGATATGGAAATAACGGGCAATTAATAACAGGCGGGGATGCGATTGCCGGGAAATTGGTGGCTGGGAAGTTTGGGAATGCGTTGTCTTTTGACGGGGCGGATCATGAAACCTCATGACATAGGTTTCAAGCTTTTGAAGTCTGCGACTTCAAAATGATTATGTTGATGCTGGGAATGCGAGCAGTTTGTCGTTTAATATTAATGACCCGAATACCGACAGTGATCAAACCCCAGCCGATTATCTCCAATGCCCTTAATATTCTTTCGTTCATTCAACCACCCTGGATTTTATCTGCTACAAATCCTGCAATTATGCCTGTAATCACGCCTATTAGCGCGCTAAACTCAAGTTTGAATCCAAGTGATAGGTTTAACAATAGTGTAATAACTACTACAACCAACACACCAATTAAAACCGATTTATCCTCTTTTGATACCATAGATAATTATTCTGAAAATGAGTATTTAAATAAAATCCCAAAACAAATACTTGGGAATATGGAACCGTAACTTATGAGAAAGATTCCTATAATTTCTCAGGCACGACAGGAAATATCAACACAACATCAGGAAATCCGTCTTCATGGGGGACGGGGTATTGAGAAAGAGAATTCATTAGGATTTCACTTAAGGAAATTCAAAAATAAGTATGAAACAAAAAGTATATCTGGATACATCTGTTCCATCGGTGTTCTATGATGAAAGGCAGCCAGAACGGCAGGAAATGACCAAGGAATTCTGGAACAAACTTGGAGACTTTAATGTATATATCTCAGATTTGGTAATGAAAGAATTGGAAAAAGTGAATGATGAACAACTTAAACAAAGATTGTTGAAGTTGGTTGAAAACTGCAAAACGCTAAAGCTTTCAGACGAGGCGAAAAAATTGGGGAGGGAGTACATAAAAAATAAGATCATACCTGAAAAAATTGAGGCAGACGCCTACCATATAGCAATAGCAACAGTTAACCAGATGGACTTTTTGGTTAGTTGGAATTTCAGACATATGGTAAAGGTGAAGACCAAGCAGATGGTGAACATAATTAATCTTCAAAATGGATACAAAACGATAGAGATAATCGCACCACCAGAACTATAATATGAATTTGCTCCCGATTGAGCCCCCCGAATTAGCGACTTTGTCGCTAATTGGGCCCAAATTCCTTCGGAATTTCGGGTTAGGCTCAATGGGCCCGAATTGGGCTCTGCCCAATTGGGCCCAAAAACTGCTATGCAGTTTTTCGGGCCCAAAAATTTCCTAATTAAAATCCTACGGATTTTAATATGATTCTCCTCTGGAAAATCATAGCTACGAAATTCCTTTGGAATTTCGTATAATTTCTCAAAATTGCCTATGGCAATTTTCAGATTGGAAATTTTTCAGGTTGCAGATTCATAGCTTCGAAAGCTTTGCTTTCGAATAATATGAATCTGCAAAGCAAAATCATATTAGAGTTTCGTATAAGGAGGTAATAAAAAATGTTTGACATAAAAAAAGCCGCGAAGGAATATGGGTTATCCCGGGAGCAAATAGCTAAAATAAAGAGAGAAGTTAGACAGGAATTCCCAAGAGATGAGGTTTTGTATGAGTTGCATGTCATAAGAGCTATTATGTCAAAGGGACATGCCTATTGATGGCACGGAGGCGAATTGTAATGAACGGAGACGAAGATAAACCAAAATTCAACCCTATAATCGACAAGGTTACAGCAGAAGAAATCTACCAGAGATACAACCTAGGACAAAGCAGAATCACCGCAGGCAATTACTACTACAGGAATTCCACCAGTAGCAATGTCCTCTGGACAGCCCAGAATTCATCAGGAAATCCGTCTTCATGGGGGACGGGGTATTAAAAGATGACCATTAAGAAGAAGATAATAATCAAAGGCAAGGTGCATGATGTAGGTTACAGGCTATATCTACTTGAGAAGGCAGAGGCTTTGGTAATTCCAAATATCGGGGCCTGGAATCTATATGAAGATGAAAAAGAAGTAGTTGAGGTTCTTCTAGGTGCTGATAAAGAAAAGGTAGAGAAGTTCATAAACCTTGTTACCAAAAACTTTCCAAAAAAAGCCATGGTAGAAGGCACTCCAATAGTAGAGGACTATGAAGGCGATATACCTAGTATTGAATCATTCTCT
>JAKFXM010000230.1 GCA_021731385.1 Methanobacteriota archaeon | reverse complement strand
GATATAATAAAGTAACGGATATAAAACACATCATGGAACACAAGAAAAATTTTACCAACCCGAAAAATTCCAAAGGAATTTTTGTGCCCGAAAAACTGCAAAGCAGTTTTTGGGCCCAATTGTGCAGGGCCCAATTCGGGCCCATTGAGCCGAAGGCTCAATCGGGAGGTAAAATTTTTGTGCCCAATCAGAAACTTATAGTTTCTGATTCGGGCAAGAAAATCCCGCAAATCGGCAATAAGGGTTATATATACGCCCTTGTAACAATAGTCCTGGCAGTTCTTCTGCTTTCTCTTGTCTCGTTCTATATCGGGTTCTATCATGAGAAACCCGCTCATTCCGGGGATATGATAAGTACGGAGAGTCTTCACCACCTAATTGAACTGATAAAGAAGGACATTCAACGGGCTGGCGAAATTTCGGGGAAAAGGGCTGCCCTTTATTCCATAAATCATATTATCAATTCAGGTACAAGCCTTTCAGGTTATAGCATGAAAAACTGCACAGGATTCAATTATACAATTCCGGGGCCTGAAGCGGCGATAGCCGAATTAATGCTCTGCGGGACATTGAATGGAAACGGTGTTGAATATATGGACAATAATACTCTCCTGAACTGGAGCAACCGATTTAACATGGCAGAAATTGGGAGTATGGATCTAAGAAATATAAGCATCTCAATGTATGATTCATGGAATTTTGCAGTCATAACGACGATTGAAATATCTGCGAATAAAAGCAGTGTGAGTTTCTATAATGCCAACATATCAGTTTTATCCCTAATCCCGATAGCAGGAATGCCGGATCCATTGTACTACCTCAGGACTAATGAACCGGATGTAATCAGATATTTCCAAAAATGCACCAAACAGGCATCGGTTAATGGTACGATTATAAATGACTGGCTCGCTTCAGGATGCTATCATTCAAGCAATCTCTCATATAACGGCTCTTCTTTTTTTGATAGGATGGAGGGGAATTTAAATCTCTCTGGGAGATATGTCAATCAGTCAAGATTTTATTTCAACAAAACCAATATCGGACTTGAATCTTTTGCGGATTTATACAGCATCTGGTATCACAACATACCTGTTGATGCTGCGGCAAATTATACATGGGTTGATTATTCCTACTGGCAGAATTCTGTTGGAATATGCTGCGTCAATTGGACGATAAATTATTCGAAAAGAAACCCGCCCCTTAATATAACCTTCAGACTAGAAGACTTTAGGGTTCAGGAATACAACATAGCTGGAGCAGATTGCAGCAGGGCTTGTAATGTTGTGTTGATATGATACCTTTATCGCAATACTTTGTATTGCGAGTTAAGATTTGCGAAGCAAATCTTTTTATTTGACTAAGATAAATAATTGAATAATATATGGGAAATGGCAAAAGAACAGGATAAAAAAGGCCCCACAGAGAATAAAATCCCCGCACCTGATCAGAAGGCTGAACCTTCCGGTTCCGGAGAGAAGTTAAAGGAAGAGGTTGAAAAGGCAAAAGGCGGGCAGGTAAGTCCAAATCCTGAAAAATCCGAGATAGATGTAGATTCTTATACTGTTCAGGTTGATACTATCCCCCTTTCTGTCAGGATAAGGGATACGGGGGATTATGTTTTGCATTACAATATGGCCCTTCCTGAGATAGATTTTGTAACAAAGGCGCTTTTGGATGAAACAAAGAGAAGCCTTGTTAACGAGATCCAGATAGAAACGAGGAATGTTATGGATCCTGATAAATTCAAGGATATGAGGAGTAAATTCTTAGACAGGTCAAAGGAAAAATTAAAGAACGTCCTAAAACATGCCTCTGACGAGGATATTACAGTACTCAGCAGAATTCTGGTCAATGAAATGATAGGTCTTGGAGAGCTTGAATATCTTCTTTCAGACGGCCATCTTGAAGAGGTTGTTGTAAACAGCAGTAAGGATGTAGTCTGGGTTTATCACAAGAAACACAAATGGTTGAAGACAAACGTAATTCTGCAGACAGAGGATATAATAATGAATTATTCTGCAAGGGTTGCAAGGGAGGTTGGAAGGGAGATAACCCACCTTGAACCTCTGTTGGATGCCCATTTGGTAACAGGGGACAGAGTAAACGCAACCCTGTTTCCTATATCTACAATAGGCAATACAATAACTATAAGGCGTTTCTCCCGAACACCATGGACGATAATACATCTGATAGACCCAAAGCAAAAGACAATAAGTTCTGAAGCTGCCGCATTCATCTGGCTGGCAATAGAGTATGAACTTAGCGTACTTGTCACGGGTGGTACGGCATCCGGTAAGACAACAATGTTAAATGCATTGACTCCTTTTCTGCCTGCAAACCAGAGGATAATATCTATGGAAGACACAAGAGAATTGAACCTTCCGAATTATTTGCACTGGATTCCACTTACTACAAGACCGCCGACTCCAAGGGGAGAGGGTGAGGTATCAATGCTTGATCTTGTGGAGAACTCCCTAAGAATGCGTCCAGACCGGATTATCGTAGGTGAGGTTCGTCGAAAAACGGAAACTGAGGTTTTATTTGAGGCTATGCATACCGGTCACTCTGTGTATGGGACATTCCACGCACAGGAAGCGCATGAGGTTGTTGATAGGATTACAAGCCCGCCAATGAGCATTCCGGGAATTGTCATGGGGTCATTACACCTGGTTGTGGTGCAGTACATAAACAGAAGAACAGGTCAGAGAAGAACTTTTGATGTGGCAGAACTTGTAAAGGGGGAGGGGGATTTACCTGAGATAAATTCAGTCTATAGATGGCAACCACGTAGCGATACAATAGAACGTATATCCCCAAGTATACGGGTTATGGAAGAATTGGAGATGTTCACAGGTATGAATGAAAGGGAGATGTGGGATGACGTCAGGGGTAAAAAACAGATCCTGGAGTGGCTATTGCGGAGGGACATACGGGATGTTAATGATGTCGGAAAAATAATAAATGAGTATTATATGGACAAAGATACGGTGCTTGATTTAATAAAGCATGACAAGGATATAGAGATATAAAAATTTCATGTTGTCAAATTACTAGATGCTCTGTATATACTTTATAATTCAAAAATAAGATGGAGCCAATATTTGAATCTGAGCGGGTGGGGAATTCGGCAAGACCCCTGAGACCGGCCGCTCAACAATTACTGTTGATGTTTCCGGAACTGGAATGGAATTTAAAAAAGGCAGGATACACTGTCAGTACTGTTCAATATCTTGCTGTTGTAATGTTCATAACCCTCGTAGTTTTTATTATAAGTATAACATTCATAACAACGCCACTATTTCTTGGAGCTAAATATGCTGAATCCTATGGGAGCCTTGGAATTGCAACTATAATCACAGCGATATCGTTTATCTACATGATGATGATACCAAAATTCAAGGTTACGAGAAGGGGCCGGCTTATGGACAAGCATCTTGAATACGTGCTAAAAGACATGGAGATACAATTAACTGCGGGAATTCCTCTTTTTGATACGCTTGTGAATGTATCAAAAGGCAGATATGGTGAATGCTCCGGAATGATGAATAAAATCGTCCAGGAGGTAGAATCCGGAAAATCGATAATCCGGGTTTTGGACGATTTTGGGATGTTATCACCTTCACAGTATATGCGCAGGGTTTTGTGGCAGATTGTAAATGCAGTAAAAACCGGATCAAATGTAGTAATCGCCTTGAGGGCGATTTCAAACGATCTGCAACTGGAAAAGGAAAACAAGATAAAGATTTATGGGCAGGAACTGAACCTATGGGCCCTTATCTATATGATGGCTGTCATTGTAGCGCCATCAATGGGGGTAACACTGCTTGTCATAATCTCAAGTTTCATTGGTGGAAAGATGATAAACGAAACTCTTTTCTGGATAATCCTCTTTGGTGTGATGATGTTCCAACTGGTGTTTGTATCAATCATAAGAAGCAAAAGGCCGGATATAGGTTAATTGAGGGCTCACAATGACAATAAGATCTATAATTGAAAATATAAAGCGGGTTGTATCCTCTATTGTACTGGATCTGATTTTGGGTACCATAACCAGGGTAATCTCCTACACGCTTATCTATATTGGCAATGCTGCTATAGCAGTTTTTGTCATAATAATCAATGTAACCCGGCCTATTGTAATTATTTTCTCAAGATTCGTAACATCCCTGCATCACAGGCTTGGCTCCTATTTCCCCTCTGGAATAAGAAGAGACCTGGAGCAGAGTGTAGTCCATGCAGGTATAAAGCGAAATCCTGAAGAGATATTGGGTATAGTGCTGATGTACAGCATCATACTTCCTATTGTCGTATTTACATTTGCAATTATTTCCGGCGCTTCTGCAACTATGGCACTATTTACGATAATCTTTCCATTTGTTCTTGCATGGGTAGTCCTTTATATGATACTTCTCCTGTTAATAGACCGGCGCACTGCAAGCATAGAGGAGATTCTTCCGGATGTTCTGGCGATGGTAAGCCAGAACATGATTGCAGGAATGACGCCTTATAATGCGTTGTGGGTTGCTGCAAGGTCTGAATTTGGTCCGTTAGCAATTGAGATACAAGCCGTTGCAAGAGATACCTTAGCAGGGGCGTCACTTGAAGATTCTCTCATTGCTATGACTCAAAGGATAAGGTCGGATAAGCTGACAAGGAGTGTGAAATTACTGATTCAGGGGATGAAATCAGGGGGTGAATTGCCTACTGTACTACAGGAGATTGCAAACGATATGAGAACAGAACAGAATCTGATGAAGAGAATGAGGGCAGAGACAACGGCACAGGCAATGTTCATACTCTTTGCACTTCTGGTAGGTGCCCCACTCCTCTTTGCAGCATCGTTGCAGTTCATAATAATATTCTCAACTATCTTCAGCAAGGTTGATGTCAGCATATTGTCACAGCAGTCAAAGGGCGGGATGATAGTCCTTCAGCCTTTGTTAATAACCCCTAATTTCTTCATGACCTATGCAATAATTGTACTCTGTGTTTCTGCCGTATTCGGTTCTTTTTTGATAGGGTTAATAAGGACCGGGAAGATAACAGCAGGAATAACCCTTATCCCCATACTTACTGCCATGTCTGTTGCCATATTCCTGGCAATGAATTATGTGCTTAATTCTTTCTTTGGGGGTATGATTTCAATCTGAAAATCATCTGGAATATCTTAAAATCGCATCCCTTATATTGCATATTTCCTCTGCAGAGAATTTAACATCGTCCTTATCCCTGATAAGGCCGTACAACTCATCAACCTTCATGATATCTACCGTTGGATTTTCTATTTTCAGACCTGCATTTTTATTTGTAAATACAACAATCCCATTAATCCAAAGATGATGCATATTCTCTTTAAATATCTCCTTCTTGTGCTCAAGTATAAAATCCTTCAGAACCTTTGCATTCCTTTTTACCTGATTGCTTGGGCTGCCTATCTTCAGTTCGTATCTCCTGCCCCCTTTCCCTATTTTGTACCTGCTCCATAAATCCCCGTTGCATGAAATTTCTCCGCCATAATGCTTCGATTCCATGACAAATATCCCATTTGGACCAAGAATTATGTAATCAGTATCCCCCCTGTTCGGCGGTATCACAATCCTGCTGATCATGCAGTAACTGTCATCCAACCCCCTAAGTTCCTTTTCTATGATGCTTTCCCCGATTGTGCCACTGTCCCAGAGTATGTATTTCTGATATGTATAAATCCCAAGAATATATGCCAGAGGAATTAGAATTAACCCCGCAGAAGCATAGGGAAATTTATTCATTATAAACAGCATTAATGCGAGAATAAAGAGGATAAGGAATAACAGGATTTGACTCTTCTTCAGATGTATGTTCCTCCAGATGTAATTTGACCTTTTTCCAAAGACCTGCATGATTACCTATACTGTGTTTTATTATAAAACTGAATTTTTCTGTAAAATCCGTAAAACGATAAGTATTTATATAGAGATAAGAAATAAGATTATACAAAACTCTATAAGAGGTGAAAAACATGAATAAAAAATTTTTAGGAAAGAAGGGTCAGGGTGCTATGGAGTACCTGATGACATACGGGTGGGCAATCCTCGTGGTTATGATTGTCGGGGTTGTCCTCTGGCAACTGGGGATTTTTAACCTTGGTGGAACTGTTTCTAGGACGCTGACTGGATTTGGTGCTGTTAAACCGGCAGAATGGGCTCTGACTGGTGCTGCTCTGGGTGATAGTATAATCTTAGTCAATGGCGCAGGTACAACGATAAATGTTACTGGTGTTGTCTTTGATCCTACCAGTTGTGGTAATGTTGTTACTTCTAGTATTGTCGCCATTGGAGATTTATACCAGATAACACCTGCTTGTTCTGGTACTGTTAGTGCGACTTATAGATTAAAGATGACTATAAGTTACACCCAACAGATAGGGACTGTAACTCAATCCCACACCAGCGTAGGAACAATAAGCGGGATATGGGAATAAATCCCCTTTCTTTTTCTTTTTTTTTATTTTTTTTTCTTCCTGATC
>JAKFXM010000114.1 GCA_021731385.1 Methanobacteriota archaeon | reverse complement strand
TTTCCGATCCACCAAACCGAATTATTATTTTTTATCGTTTCAAATTTCAATTCATTTCCTGTGTTTTCGCAGGTTCTCTGGCATTCTTCTAATGTATTAAACGGAATTTCAAATGAACAACCGCCGGCATTTTTCCTGACGCATTTTTTAGCAACTAAATCAAATTCGTATCCCGATGCTATTGCTTCGCAATGACCAGAACCCTTAACTTTTTTAGCGCATGAAGGACTAAGCGAAGTTTCCGCTTTTATTTCTTCGTAAGATATTATATCCAAACTACTGCCGCTCCACTCTCCCGTGACTATATAAGGCCTTTCAATTTCTAGAGGAAAACATTTGTTAATCCCGCAGTCATTACCAGAACAAAAAACCGGCTCACTATTATATCTACCAGATATTACAATGGACTTATCGTTTGTCTTTAATACCAGCGGACTGTCGCAGGTATTACAACAAGGATTTTCAGGAGAACAAGCCATCTTTGTGCAATCAACCTTCCACTGATCAGAAGTAGCATATCCTTTAACAGAAATGGTTTTATTAATCAATTCATCGCTATGACTTAGAACATATTCGGGAGTCAAAATTTCAGTTTGTTTCTCTTTATCAGAATATCTACCAAATAGAATTAATTGGGACCCTTTAAACAAATCCGGAATTTCCTTTGGATAGACATCATAAACCTTTAATCCATTAAAATCCAGTTTCACATCAGAGAGAACAGGTGTATTTATCTTGCTGTAAAATCCAGAGACTTTGACCTCTATGTCCTCATCCGGCTCGACATATTCTGAAGCCCCGTTATTCTGCCCCGAAATCTTGTCAAGAAGGTGCGTATTCACATCATAGCCGACGCCAAAAGTAAAGATTTTCACATTGTTCCTGTTTGCAGATTTTACATCTTCAACTATCTTGCTTGTTTCAGTTACTCCAACAGTCGGCAGACCATCTGTAAGGAATACAATAATTTTTGTTGAATTTGAATTTTTATTATTCTCAAACAATTTTAAGGATTCCAGAAGTGCATCATGAATATTTGTCCCGCCACTTGCTTCTATCTTGTCTATGAAATTCAGCGCATTTTCCCTGCCTTCTGCATTTACTTGGATTAATCCCTCATCAAATTTTTTTATCTCTGTATTAAAAGTAATTATATTAAACCTATCATTCTCATTCAGATTATTAACAATGAATTTCAGCGCATTTTTCGCCTGCTTTATCTTCTCCCCGGACATGCTTCCCGATGTGTCAAGGACAAATACAATGTCCTTTGGCAGAATTCCCTCTTTCGAGATTTCCTGCTTTGGAGAAAGCATTAGTATAAAAAATCCATCTTCGCCAGCATTCTTATAAGTCAAGAGATTTGCCCCAAGTTCATCATCAGATACCGCCCAGTAAAGGACAAAATCTCTGTCTGGCTTTACATTATTCTCCTCATAAGTTACCTCTGCCTCATAGTCCCCGATTCTTTTTATCGAAATTTTATGGGTTGGGGAATAGATTGCTTTTATTGCTTCTTTAGATTTCAATTTTACTGAAATAACAACATCCTTCAGCGGCTTTGAGGAGAATTTCTCAGTTTCCAACGGATAGGTATACTTGCAAATTCCATTATCGCAGTTTATAATTTCAGAATAAGAAAGCTGAATTCTCTTTTCTCCATTTGCAGGAATCGGGTATACCCTTGCAGTAAATGTATTCCTTCCCGTGTATTCAAGTAGTGCCGGATCTTTTAGTTGTCTTACTATTCCTTCATAGATTTCCCTTGCATTGTCTTTTTCAAGAATTTTTCCATCTAATTTTTCATTATCTGCAAACATTGAGAATTCTGAAATGCTCGCATCTTCCGGCAGAGGGAAGATATAAGTTCCTTCTAAATCCCTGCCAAATTCATTTTCAAATACCTGGTCAATTTCCGTTTTTGCATACTGGTTGTCTATGCTGATATTCACATGATGGTACTTGATTGAAAGTGGCGGTATATGCAGTATATCAGGAATTGGTCTTGGGATTATTATGCCATCCGCATATGCAAATCCAGCTAAAAAATTCAAACAGAGAATTAATAGTAGTATTCCTGTCATATTTTTAGATATATTGTCCATTTTGTAGTCCTCTCAATTCTGTTTTATAAATATGCCCCTCTCGGAGATGGTAGCCGCTTATACTCCCCTTTAGACTCAATAATATCCCTGATGAGTTCAGTTAGTTCTCTTAGCTTTTCTGCCTTTTTATCTTCATTTGTGATATTATCTTCCCATGATAATTCTTTAATCTTAGAATTATATTCTACCTTAAAGTAATATGTAGAATATGGTGTTACCCTAGTAATCCCCTCACCAGGAGGTATAAAAACAGAAAAATTCTCAGGGTAATCAAAGAAATTTATCCCAATCATCTTCTGATAAATTCTGTCCAATTCCGCTGTGGATAGAAACAGATCCACGGTAATGGACGGGTCTATGATCATATCTTTTGTATATGTTCCTCTAAATGTATTTAATTCATTATTTGCTCCAACACCATATCTAAATATTAGATTGAAATTGGATCTGTCTGATGTGGTTGGTGGTATGGTAGATTGTTTCAACACAAATAGAGCAATCCAAATAATGGCTAAAATACAGACTACTAAAATTCCATAAAATAATTTCTTGTTTTTCATCTGATTACCTCTAAATACCTGACCTAATCCCACATGGCAGGATAAGATGACCTACCAGCCAAAAAAATACCTGATAATATGGCTATTCCTATCAGGAATATAAACAACCACAGAATTGTCATGACAAATGTTAACACCCCCTCCAAAAAACCGTATTTTATCCCCGAGTATATACTGAAGCCAAATATGGAGAGGGATATAGCCATTATTGCCACCAAGAAAAACAATGGCATTATAAGGGCATTAAAATTATAAAATGCGCTACTCAACCAATTCCCCAAAGAGTATATAACAATCCATGTAACTACTATCAGCAAGGCAGAGGCAAACCCAAAAATAAATGATCTGAGTATAGCACCGCCATAACTCCTTCTTTCATCCGGTTGTTGTTCATGCTTTAATTCTCCAAAATTCATAAAAATCACCTTTATTTTTTTCCATAGAAATGCCTTTAGGATTATAATCGCGGCGATTATTACCGCTGTTACTCCTAAAATTTCAAAAAAATACAATTTCCATCCTGTATCGGCAAATTCGCCTTTGACATGGAAGCTTTCGTAAGGATCCAGATTATATGCATTCTTTACCAAACCATCCGTATATGATACTCTCTGGGAAAAATCGGATAGTGTGGTGCTTTGCATTCCCGCTTTAGGGACGGACATTGTCTGCATCTCATTGAAGTAGTCCGGCCTGTAATCTACTGTTGCCTTGCCGCTCTTTAGATAAAGCCCTTCCTGCACATTTATCACGACCCTTACATTCTGGATTAATGCTGCATTTTTGTCTATTATGGTTTTGAAGTCAAATTCCTGAACACCCGGGAATTCTATACTTGTATCTCTGGGAATTTTATATAAAATAAGAATTGCACCGTCCTTTTGAGGCTCTATCCCCTTTGGGAGATATAATCTTAGCAGGGTAGAAGTAGATGTCTGCTCCGTATCGTATTCTACAGGATAGAATATACTATTCCCATAATTGTATCTTCCATAATCGTCGTAGTATGGAGAACTCTTATCCCCAACTTCCTGAACCAGATTGTAGATAATTATATTCGAATTTGGAAATTCTATGCTGAGTTCCTTTATGCTGTCCTGCTTATTGTTCTGTATGATTAACTTTGCTGCTACTATGGCATCGCCTTCTTCATCATAGATTACGCTGTAGTAATCATTGCTATGCATGTACCCTGTGCCGCTTACCTTTGCATTGACTGTCGGCAGAATTAAAAATATAATCCACAATAAAACCAAAATCTGTTTTTTGTTTTTCATTTTAATATCACCTTTTTAGTCGATTATTATAATGCATCGTGCATAAATGCGTCTATTCTCATCAGTAATTATTGATTTTAAATCTTTCGGGCAACAGGCATAATTGCTCTTTACCTTGCCCCCACGATATTTCCATGTACAATCAGATCTTTCTTCACATTGGGATTTAAGAATTACTATATCCGGGTTATCCTCTGTGAATATGCCTCTTACACCATCCCACTCTCCTTTTCCTATGTCGCATTTATCTTCAATTTGAGCAGTTCCTTCCTGGCAGTCAGTAACAATTTTTTCGGTTTTGAATACAATTTCTTTATCTGATTTTTGAAGTTTTACTACGATATAGTATGGGTTTGTAGGCATCTTAGTCACCATACATCCGTAACCGGGAGAAGTTTCGAGTATTAAAACTTCTATTGCATTTTCTTTTTCTATAATTTTAGTAATTTCAATGCTATACCCGCCAGTAGGTTTTCCGCATTGAAAAACCGCAATAACCATGTCTTTATTAAAGTCTATCGGCGCCGGCAATTCCGCATTAGTTTTTTGCAAAAAATTAATCCATTCTGATTCGCTTTTTATTACATAATTACTCTGCACTGTTTGATTACTGTTTAAACCCTTTAATATTGTTTCAAAAGGCAATTCTTTCCCGGCAAAAGTTTCGCAAACTTTCTGGCATTCTTCTAAAGAGTTGAACGGCGATTCGACTCTGCATCCAGTGCCACCCAAAACTTTCTCAATACATTTTCCAATTTCTGAATTAAATTGATATCCAATATCATCAATAAGGTTTTCTTTGCATGCACCGGTAATTTTCACTTTTTGACCGCATCTCGGATCAATCGCCGATTTTTCTGTGTTTACTATTGTAGAAAAAGTTTTTTCGTTTTCGCATTTATTATCTGTAAAGTATTTTAATTCAACCCTAATTTCTCCGCTTAATTTTATAGTTTGATATTCAGGAGCCATATACCCTTTGGTTTCCAAGGATTCTTTTTCGCCAATCTTTTTATATTCTACAAGATTTATGCTGAATGAATCTGGAATTTTATAACACATCACTACATCGCACATACCATAGCCGTAATATTTTCCATCCAAGAAGTACATTCCCTTACTGGGCAAACTGGTATTCGCCCCGCGCCAAACTCCATTCTCTTTAATAAATACGGAAGGTTTGGTAATACAACTTTCTATGTATCCGTCCAGATTAATTTTTAGTGCATCCGTAGCTTTTTCCTTAATCGTGAATTCTTTAATGGCTCCTTCATTTCCATTAATATCGTAAACAACAATTTTATATTTCCCTTCTGGAATTTGTTTGAGTAACTCTCTATGAATAGTCTTTCCTTCGCATTGTTCTTCAACTTTAAAATATGCTTTTTGGTCCCAAGTGTATATTTTATGTATGACTCTTTCTGATCTTTCAATAACATCGGAACAATGAACAACTTCTACCGTTTTTATCTTTCCATTTTCGCAATAATCATCGTACCCCGTACCCAATTCACCAGCACAGGAATGTCGTAGTTGGAGTATCTTCGCAGCGCCATCTTTGATAGAATAGGGCGGTAGCTCCTCGCCGCCTTGCTTAGTGATCATTACTTCATCATCAATTCTAAATTGTACAGTCTCCCCTTGTTCATATTCTGTTTTGTCGGTGGTGATGATTACTTCATTCTCTTTTACTTTGCAGCAGCAAGTTTTTCCTCCACCGCCAATTGGTGCTTCTGGAGATTTACAGTCAACCGTATGTTCTATATCCGTCTCCCCTTCCTCAAACCTGCATCTTTTCTCATATTCTTTCGGAATAAGCGGAAATGATCTGCATATCCCTGAAGCAAACCCTGATGATATACATTTCTCATTACATGTCATCTCCTCAAATTTTTCTTTAATCGTGAATTCGTTGGAGTAGATGGTATTTTCATGAGAATTAATTTCGCTAAATCCATAACGAACCGAGATCCTATAAATCCCTCCCTCTACTGGCTTTATTGTGTTTTGCCAATTACAAACAGAGTTAATTAGCCACTTAGTGCTAATTTCTCCTCCAGATTTTAGCTCAAGAGGAATTGGAAGCTCGCACTGAAAAGAACGACATACATTATCTTCCTCAGGAAGAAAAAAATCTAATTTTTTCCACTTCCCGTCATCAAATTTTTCAAGACCCCAAAATGGCGCTCCGCCGCATGAATTAAAATCCCAAACTGACTTATCTAAATTATTTTTTATAGTAATTAGCAATGCCTCTCCCTGCTCATACTCTGTTTTATCGGTAGAAACAGTTATCTCCTTCTTTAACTCTTCTAAAACACATCTATTTTCAACACATCTCGGTTCCTTGAAACAACTCAGGTCATTAGATATCACTTCAGCACAAAATATGCCTTGGCATTCTTTTGATAATTTGGCACCCCACTCCTTTTCAAAATTTTTATTGATTGCCGTTGCCTGCCCACCGGCGCTACAACCACAGCAACCATCTTTTACCTTAATGCAATCAGAATCTCTGGTGCATGAATAAAAATCCTCTGATGCTCTTTTATCTTTGATTACAAATCTGTCAAATACAAATAATCC
>JAKFXM010000229.1 GCA_021731385.1 Methanobacteriota archaeon | reverse complement strand
CTAATCCCGCCTTTAGTATCCTACTCAGTAGGATACTAAAGGCGGGATTAGATAAGAAGCAAACATACCTCTTTTTAGACGAGGTCCAATACCTTAAAAACTGGCAGTATCAGGTTAAGAAATACTATGACAGGAACTATCCCATAAAATTTGTGGTTTCCGGCTCCTCTGCCACGTTAATCAGAAAAGGCACGGAATCCCTCATGGGGAGAACCGTGGAGGAAGTCCTGCTGCCATTCTCCTTCAGAGAATTTTTGCAGTATCATCTGAAAGAGAGAATTATTTTTAAACCTGATGATATTGACTCATTAAAGATAAAGAAATACGAGAGAGATGCAAAGATATTGTTTGAGGACTATCTGCTAAAGGGAGGATTCCCAAACATATTCGAAGTCGGTGAAATAGGATTATGGCAAAAACTGATCAGGGATGATGTTGTAGACAAGGCGATATATAGGGATATCGTAAGCCTCTATGGAATAAAAAAACCAGAATTACTTGAAAAATTGTTCTTATACCTGGTTGGAATAAACGGGCAGATTCTGAATGTAA
Source organism: Methanobacteriota archaeon (assembly GCA_021731385.1). Lineage (GTDB taxonomy): Archaea > Altiarchaeota > Altiarchaeia > IMC4 > QMZM01 > JAKFXM01. The sequence goes on along the minus strand of JAKFXM010000229.1, from coordinate 6,031 downwards.
GTAATATCGCAAACTCCATCGGATTGAGCAGGGATTATGTCAGCAAATACCTCCTCTATCTGAAAAATGCCTATTTTCTTTTGGGAGTCAAAAAATTTGCTAAGTCAATCGAGAAGGTAGTAAGGAGCAATGAAAAGGTATACATCCTGGACCCCGCAATCATCAATTCCCTGTTAAACAAAACCCGCATTGACGAAGGCTTTGCAGGTCATTTGGTGGAATCAATTATTGCAGAGCATTTAATCGGACATGAATACTACTATTGGAGAAATTATTACGAGGTAGATTTTATCCTTAAAGTTAGGAATAAGATACTGCCATTGGAAGTGAAATACAAGGGCCAAGTTAGGAAAGATGACTTAAAAGGCTTGTTAAATTTTATGGAAAAATTTAAAATTAACAAAGGAATTCTTGTCACAAAGGACTTATTCGATAAGCAAAAGATTGATGGAAGGGATATCCTGTTTATTCCTGCATGGGTGTTTTTACTGAGTGAAATTTAAGCAAGAACTAATTTGCTTTTTAACTTTTATTTAACCTTAAACCAAATTATCGACGAATTCACTTTTCCTCTCTTTCCTTCTTCAGTACCTTCAGATATCTCTTCAGAACCTTTATGAATTTCGTTTCCGCAACGATTATATCCGTGGCACTCACAATACCCATGAGGTTGTTGTCCTCTACAACGCCAAGCCTTTTCAAACCCAGCTTGTTCATCATCTCTGCGGCCTTTTCTATGGATTCAAAGGGACTTACTGATATTAGCGGTGAACTCATTACCTCGCTGACCCTTATTCTGCTCGGATATTCCCTGTCCGCAGCAACAGCCCTCTTTATTATATCCCTCTCGGTAATCAGCCCCTTTGGAATTTTATCCTCCAAAACAACAAGGCAGCCTATGTTATTCTTTGACATCTTTATTGCCGCATCAAGAACAGTCTCCCTGTCACCTATTGTTACTACCTTTTTCGTCATTATGTTGTTTACGGTTGTCATTTTGTATCAGGGATATATTGAATTTATGGGATAAATAATGAAAATATCATCTTCCAAAGAATCTCCTGACGTACTTCTCAGGAACCTCACTTACAATAAACTCAAAATCCTTAGGCAGGCACTTTGAATAATTTCTCCAGAGAAAGCGTTCATCCATCAAAATTATAACCCCTCTGTCAGTCTCACTTCTTATGCATCTTCCAGCTGCTTGTAATGCCCTGTTCATGGCAGGATAGATATAGCCGTAATCCCATCCCCTGTTAAATTTGAAGTCGTAGTATTCAATGAGGGACTTTATCTCAAGGTTTGGTTTGTCTAAGGGAAGCCCTACAATAATCACGCCATCAAGAAGATTATTGGCATAGTCCAGACCCTCGCTGAATGAACCTGCCTGAACGCCCATAAGAATTCCGCCATTCTCATTGTGCGAATTCTGTAATTTGCCGTAGAGTTGCACCCTGTCATCCTTCTTCATTTCCTGTTTTTCAATTAGCATGTATTTATTTAATCCAAATTCTGCAAGATGTTCCTGAACATACTCCAGGATTGCGTATGAAGGGAAAAATATGGCCATATTCCCTGGAATTTCCCCGGCTATACCCGCGATTATCCTTGCGTATCTCTGATACATGAAATCAGACCTCCGGGTATATTTTGTCGTCACAGTTGGGACAATTATTGTCAGCCTGTTTTTCTTTGGAAAAGGCGATGGATATTCCCTTTCCAGTGTTCTGTCGGGGCTTAGCCCAAGAACATTTGAATACATATCCAGCGGAATCAGGGTTCCGCTCATAAATATGGTTGAATGTACATTCTCAAATATCTCTCTGCCGGATATGGAAGGATCAAGGCATTTATAACTCAGAATTAGAAATTTTTCCCTCCTTAAAATTCTTGCATAACCTATGTCCTCCTTAATCCAGTTTTTAAGAAATTTGGCGATTATATTTGAATATGACCTGTATCTCTTCGGAATTTTAAGGACTTCCTCCCCGAGGTCTTCAGCCATCTCTGCAAATTCCGTATATTTCATATTCGTCTCTTCTACAAGCATGTCGGCAAATTCATCCTTTTGGACATATCTCTCATCACCTTTAATCATGCCCTTGCCAGTCTTCCTCAGGACCCTTATCGTATCCCCGAAGGCATCTGAGAGGATTTCATATTTAAGGAAATTCGCCTCCTTAATTGCATTTTTCAGGGAATTCTCTGTGAGATTGTAGCTCAGCAGTTTTCTAACCCTGTCCGGGAGATTGTGGGCTTCATCAATAATCAGGATCGAATTTTCCAGGGATTTATCCAGTTTTGATAAGAATGCCTTTCTCACATTTGGAGAGAAGACATGGAAATAGTCGCAGACGATAATGTTTGCATCCTTCCCCGCTTCTATGCAGATTTCATAGGGGCAGAGGGAATTTTCCCCGCAAAGTTCCCTTATTGCTTCACTGTGCAGTGGCTCGCTTTTGATTTTATCTATTATCGAAATTGCAATCTTTGACAATTTTCTTTTTCTGACATTTTTATAGTATCTGCATCTTTCATCCTTTTTCATTGATCTGCAGAATTCGTTAAAATCCCTTGAGTCCAAATCCCTTATGTCATGGAGGCATGTCCACTGCTTTCCGACAAAATCCACCGCAATAAAGTTTACATTGAATTTTCTCTTTATCCTCTGAAGGGTGTCAATAACGATTGTATGCTGCGTATGCTTTGGGGTTAAGAAAAAGATTGTCTTTCCGTTATTAAGGGCGTAATTCAGGGATGGAGCGATTGCTGCTGCAGTCTTGCCTATACCTGTGGGAACATGCGCTACAAGATGATTCCTATTGTTGATAGAAATTTCAACATCCTTCAGGAATTCCTTCTGTCCGGGCCTTATTGTCTCAAAAGGGAATAAATCCATGTTAATAATCTCAAAGTGAACCAAGGCTAATTGCAAATTGCCTTGCCATCTCAACTATCTCCTGTTCACTTTTCTCTATTCCAATACCCTGCGTAGCTATTACCTTACCGCCCCTCTTCCTTATTGCAGAATTCATTACAGAGAGGGTATTCTGTGCATTTCCCTTTTCAGCGATTGTTGCTATAAGCACAACATCCTTATTCATGAAATTTTGGCAATCAATATAGGAATTTACTGCCGGGGCAGAATTGTTCATCCAGACTGGCGTTGCAATTATTATCCTGTCGAAGTCCTGCACATTGTAGGCTGGCTGATTTATCTTCATCTTTTTGCGGGATATTATGCTATGCATTAGTGAGATGTTTGAAAGGCTGAATTTCGTAAAGTCTGATATGTTAATTGGTTTCTCCGTATTTATCTGCTCAATTTCCGCCCCCAATTCTGTTGCAATGGTTCTTGCGATTAATTCTGTGTTCCCTGTTAAGGTATAGTAGGCAATCAGGTATCTCATTTTTAAATAATGGAATCTAAATGATAAAATTATAATATTTTAGAGGTAAAAATGGTTGAACCAATAACTGCAGTCGGGGCAGGACTTGCAATAGGACTTTCTGCTATTGGAGCAGGATATGGTATCGGCGTTGCAGGGGCTGCAAGTGCGGGCGCGATATCTGAAAAGCCGGAACTATTTGGTAAGGTCTTGATATTTGTTGCATTTGCAGAGGCGATTGCTATATACGGGCTTCTGATTGCGTTTATGATACTCTTCGGAATAGGCGGATAGTGTGGAGTAATCTGGGTGCGGATATGAAAAAAATCCTGAATTATGTTAGTCCTGAGAGAATTCCAAGCCTGTTTGATTTACTAGTAGGATATGATTCGGGGGCTGACATAGTTATTCCTTATGGCAATATTGCTCCGGCTGACATGAAGGATATGGTCTATGGCTGTGTTTTCACACGAAAGCCAGACGATCTTAAGAACAGCGCGATATTTATAGGGGGCCATGATGTTATAAAAAGCGAGGAACTGCTGGATTCTGCTCTTAACGTCTTCAAGCCACTTCCTGAATTCTTCAGGGTTTCTGTTGCAATAGATCCTGATGGGGCATATACAACCGCTAGCGCATGCATTGCAAGGGTCAAGAAGGCAATTGATACCAGAATAAAGGGCATGAATGCAGCAATCCTTGCAGGAACCGGTCCTGTGGGGCAAAAGGCCGCAATCCTGCTGGCAAAGGAGGGCTGCAATGTAAAAATTACTTCACGGAATTTAGAGCATGCAAAATTGGTTTGTAATTCTATTAAAGAAAAAGATAATATTGAAATCGCTCCTATTGAAGTAAAGGATGAAAAATCGCTTGAGGATGCAGTTTCAGATTCAGAGATAGTAATTTCAACTGGTCCTGAGGGTGTCTGCCTTTTACCAATAACTGTATGGTCAAAGTTCAGGAAGATAAAGGTTATGGCAGATGTTAATGCAGTTCCCCCCTATGGCATAGAAGGTATTGATGTCCAAACTACAAAGGAGGTAAAGGGAAAGGTTCTGATAGGTGCGCTATCAGTAGGTAGCCTAAAGATGAAGTGCCACCATGAACTTGTAAAAAAACTTTTCGAAGAAAAAGGCGTTATTTTTGACCTGGACAAGGTTTACGGAATTGCCTGCAAACTGGCGTGATTGACAGGAAGATTATTATGATGAACAAAGAAAGAATTAAACAATTTTTGAAACCTGACTGGAAAAAAGGATTGATATTTGCATTTATCCTAGTTTTCTCATTTTTATCGCTGAAGGGTTGTTGTATCTGTTGTCCGCCTTGGGTAGAAATATGCATTCTTATGTGTTGCCCTTGCTATAACCCGATAACCTGGCCGTACTTTTGGATAATAAGAATAAGGCCAACAAATGTATTTTCTGATCCGTTTGGGATTTTTCTTTCCATTATTTATTGGTATATCCTCTCCTGCCTGATAATCTTCACTTATGACAAATTCAGGGGGAAAAAGTATGCAAAATTTTCTTGTGAATGATAAAATGGCAAAACTTGAAATAAATAATATTCCTGTTGAGGATACATACTGCGAGGCTTTTGATGGTCTTTTTGTCAGGATTATGATTACGGCCGGGGATGAAAAGAGGCTGAAGAGGGCAGTTTATAGTTTTACAGCATTGCCGTCTACTGTATTCGGCGAGGCTGAAGGCGGTATTGAGAAGTGGCTTTCCAGGGATGAAACGCCGGATGGCAGAATAGGTGCTATTGCACAGATATGGGTGAATTATAGTAAAAATTCTGCAAATGTTCTTGAAAGGGAATTAGGTAAGAGGGTAAGGCAGGGAATTCTTGTTGTCCCTACAACATCTGTCTTCAATGCCATTAATTCAGAAACGGGAATTGATACAATGAATAGAATAGGGCACTGCGGCGATGGTTACGAGACTGTTGAAAAAAGGTTCGGAAGGAATGTAATTAATATCCCGCTGATGATGGGGGAATTTCTTATAGAAAAAGAATTGGGTTATGCAAAAGGTATAATGGGCGGTAATGTCTGGTTCTTTTGCAAAGATACGGATTCTGCACTTGTTGCCGGGGACAGGGCAGTTGATGCTGTTTCAAAGGTTGATGGCGCAATAACCTCTTTTGATATATGCTCTGCAGGTTCCAAGGTAGAGACAAAATATCCTGAGATAGGGCCTACAACAAATCACCCTTATTGCCCTACACTCAAAGAAAGGATAAAGGACTCCAAGGTTCCTGAAGGCGTGAATTCAATCCCGGAAATTGTAATAAATGGAATCTCGCTCGATGCTGTAAAATCTGCTATGAAGGCTGCAATCTACAGTGTCAAAGGCAATAGTGGTGTTATGAAAATTTCTGCAGGGAATTATGACGGGAAATTAGGGAGATATAAGATTTATCTGAGGGAGTTATTATAATTAAACAAGGATGGACAAATTAAATAAGATTGTTAAATGTCTTAAACAGTATAATCCTGAGAAAATAATTCTTTTTGGTTCTTATGCTCGTGGGGAGACTGATGAATATAGCGATTTGGATTTAGTAGTTATTAAACATACAAAAAAAAGATTTATTGAAAGATTAATAGAGGTCATAAAATTTATAGATATCAATTT